>NZ_JBHVBL010000010.1:0-123724 GCF_042668165.1 Arthrobacter sp. NPDC057388 | reverse complement strand
CAGGTTTTGGCAGCTCAGCGGCCGCCCGCCGTCGTTCTGCTTGTTGTGCGTCCCGCTGTGCCCCGCAGTCCCGGATGACAGAATGAATCCTGTGAACCAGGACACCACCACTGCATTTACTGGCAGCAGCCCGCTGACGCGGTTCCGCCTGGCGCCCAACCCGGGGCCGATGAGCCTCGAGGGGACCAACTCCTACATCGTCGGGGAGCCGGGCCATGGGGGAGTGGTGGTGGTCGATCCGGGGCCGCTGGACGAGGCACACCTTCAGGCACTGGCGGCGGCCGGACCAGTGGAGCTCATCCTGGTTACGCACCGGCACGCGGACCACACGGCAGGCTCGGCCCGGCTGGCCGAGATCACCGGTGTGCCTGTCAGGGCCGCAGCGCGCGAGCACTGCCACGCGGGGAGCCCGCTGCAGGCGGGGGAGACCATCGCCGCCGGGGGCACCGAGATCAGGGTGGTCCCCACTCCCGGGCACACCTCGGACTCCGTCTGCTTCCACCTGCCCCTCGACGGGCCTGCCGGCTCCGTGCTGACCGGCGACACCATCCTGGGCCGGGGAACCACCGTGCTTGACCACCCCGACGGCACCCTGGCCGACTACCTCGCTTCACTCGACCGGCTGGAACGGCTGGGCCCCGCCACGGTCCTGCCCGCCCACGGGCCCGTTCTGCCCGCCCTGGACGCTGTTGTCCGCGCTTACCGGGACCACCGGCTGGACCGCCTGTCCCAGATCCGGGCCGCCCTCGCCGGCCTCGGCCCGGACGCGGGCGTCGGCGAGGTCACCACCGCCGTCTATGCCGACGTCGACCCTTCCGTCCGGCGCGCCGCCGAGAATTCCGTGGCGGCACAGCTGCAGTACCTCCGCTCCCTGGGTGGGGGAATCTAAGACTGTAGGCTTGGAGCCATGCGTATTGCCCGGTTTGTAGTCGATTCTGATCCCCTTTACGGCGTTGTTGAAGGCCAGCCCGGCAGTGAGGAAATCACTGTCATCAACGGCGACCCGTTCTTCAACGGCGTGGAACGCACTTCCGTGCGGCACAAGCTCGAGGATGTCCGCCTGCTGGCGCCCATCATTCCGCGCAGCAAGGTGATCGGGGTGGGGCGGAACTTTGTGGAGCACGCCCACGAGCTCGGCAACGAAGTGCCCCAGCAGCCCCTGCTGTTCCTGAAGCCCAACACGTCCGTGGTTGGCCCGAACGATCCCGTGGTCCTTCCGGAGTTCTCCGAGGAGGTCTCCTTCGAGGCTGAGCTCTGCGTCGTCATCGGCCGCATCTGCAAGGACGTGCCGGAAGACCGTGTGGACGACGTCATCTTCGGTTACACCTGCGGCAACGACCTCACCGCCCGTGACGTCCAGAAAACCGACCTGCAGTGGGCCCGCGCCAAGGGCTTCGACACCTCAGCGCCGCTTGGACCGTGGATCGAAACCGAACTCGATCCGGAGGACCTGTCCATCAAGGGCCGGCTCAACGGCGAACTGCGCCAGGACGGCAGCACCACACAGATGATTCGCGGCGTGCGGGAACTGGTCTCCATCATCTCCAGTGCGTTCACGCTGCTGCCCGGTGACGTCATCATGACGGGTACCCCGGCAGGCGTCGGCCTGGTCCAGGCGGGCGACCGGTACGAAGTGGAGATCGAGGGTATCGGCCGCTTGTCGAACCCCGTCGTCCGCCGCTAGGCGGACCTGGCCGCGGACGGCCTCCGCAGGGACGGCGCAGGGGTGCCCGGTTGGTAAAGTTGGTATCACTATGACTACCCCCTCCGCCGCTCCTGCTGCCATTCCTGCCGTCACCGCCGAAACGCCCGTCCGGGTCCGCTTTTGCCCCTCACCGACGGGCACCCCGCACGTCGGTCTGATCCGTACGGCGCTCTTCAACTGGGCCTACGCCCGCCACACCGGCGGCAAGATGATCTTCCGCATCGAGGACACCGACTCGGCCCGCGACAGCGAGGAAAGCTACCACCAGCTGCTCGACGCCCTCAAGTGGCTCGGCATCGACTGGGACGAGGGCGTCGAGGTGGGCGGGCCGCATGCGCCGTACCGCCAGTCCCAGCGGAGCGAGCTGTACCAGGACGTGATCGCCAAGCTCAGGGCCGGCGGCCACATCTACGAGTCCTACTCGACGCCGGACGAGATTGAAGCGCGCCACCGGGCTGCCGGCCGGGACCCGAAGCTGGGCTACGACGGCTTTGACCGCGACCTTAGCGACGAACAGGTTGCCGCGTTCAAGGCCGAGGGCCGGGAAGCCGTGCTGCGGCTGCGGATGCCGGATGAGGACATCACGTTCACCGACCTCGTCCGCGGCGAGATCACGTTCAAGGCCGGCTCTGTCCCGGACTTCGCAGTGGTGCGTGCCAACGGCGCCCCGCTGTACACCCTGGTCAACCCGGTGGACGATGCCCTCATGGGCATCACGCACGTCCTCCGCGGCGAGGACCTGCTGAGCTCCACTCCGCGGCAGATCGCCCTGTACCGGGCCCTGTACGCGGTAGGCGTGGCCGAGTACATGCCGGAGTTCGGCCACCTGCCCTACGTCATGGGCCAGGGCAACAAGAAGCTCTCCAAGCGCGACCCGGAATCGAGCCTGTTCCTGCACCGGGAACGCGGCTTCATCCCCGAGGGCCTGCTGAACTACCTGTCCCTGCTGGGCTGGTCCCTGAGCGCCGACGAGGACATCTTCACGGTGGACCAGCTGGTGAAAAACTTCGACATCCACGACGTCCTGGCCAACCCGGCCCGCTTTGACCTCAAGAAGGCCGAGGCCATCAACGGCACCCACGTCCGGCTGCTGGACCCTGCGGTCTTCCGTGAACGGCTGGTCCCGTACCTCCGCCACGAGGGCCTGGTGGGGGAGATCCTGACCGACCACCAGGAGGAGATCCTGACGGAAGCCGCGCCGCTCGTCCAGGAACGGATCACCCTGCTCGGCGAAGCACCGGAGATGCTGGCATTCCTGTTCAAGTCCGACGACCAGATCGACGTCGCCGCCGACGCCCGCAAGGGCCTGCCGGAGAACGTCACCGAGGTCCTTGACGCGGCGCTGGCGGCCCTTGAGCCGATCGGTGACTGGAACGCCGAGAACATCCAGTCCGCGCTGAAGCAGGCGCTGGTGGAGGACCTGGGGATCAAGCCGCGCCTTGCCTTCGGCCCGGTGCGTACCGCCATCTCCGGCCGCCGCATTTCCCCGCCGCTGTTCGAGTCCATGGTGATCCTGGGCAAGGAATCGTCCCTGGCGCGCCTGCGCGCCTTCCGCGGCTGATGTCACACCCCGCAGCGGAAACCGCTGTCCTGTCCCGTGACCTCGGGACGGTCAGCGGCGTCCTGTTCGACATCGACGACACCCTCGTGGACCTCGCCTACGCCATGACGACGGCGCTGCGGGACGCCAGCGAGCACCTCCTGCCCGGCCTGGACCAGGCCGGGTGGGACAAGGTGGGGCGGATCTTCACGCACGAGACCACCCACTACTACGACCGCTACCTCGCCGGCGAGCTGACCTTCAATGAGCAGCGCCTGCTCCGCGGCCGGGCGGCACTGGGCCACTTCGGCGTCGAGATGGGTGAGGGCGAGGAAGCGCACAACTGGCTCAGCACCTATGCGCGGCTGCAGCCCAGCTATGTGCGGGCCTTTGAGGACGTGCTGCCGCTGCTCGACGCGCTGGACCAGGCAGGTATTCCCTACGGAGCCGTGAGCAACAATGTGCACGACTATCAGCGGGCAAAGCTGGACAGCGCCGGGCTGGAACGGATCCGGTTCCTCGTGGGCACCGACACGGTGGGTGTCCCCAAGCCGGACCCCGCCATCTACCTCGAAGGCGTCCGGCTGATCGGCAGCACTCCCGCCACCACCCTGTACATCGGTGACAACCGGCTCCTGGACGCCGAGGGCTCGACGGCGGCAGGACTGTTGGGCATCTGGCTTAACCGCGGCGGGGAACAGGCTCCGGGTTTCCAGGGGCAGGAGGTCGCCTCCCTGCTGGAACTCCTGGCGCTGCCGGCCGGTTCCAGCTAGCCGGCTGGGTCCGTTGCCTGCTGCCGCTTGACGCGTTCAGAAAGTGTGGCGCAGGTAACGGCCCGCCGATTTGTGCGGCGCAAAAGTCTCGGGTAGAGTAATTACTCGTGCTGAGGGGCACGGAGCGAAAGATAAAGACTTTCCACCGGCCCGAAAGTGCCAATGGGATATGGTGTAATTGGCAACACTACGGTTTCTGGTACCGTCATTCTAGGTTCGAGTCCTGGTATCCCAGCTCTGGATTTCTCCGGATTTTCCGAAGAATTTCAGGTGTTGCAAATCGGAAAACGCCGATTTGGAACAAAGCCAAATGTGTGAAACACTAACTTGGCTTGATCAGCGGAAACGCTGGCAAGAAAGTACACGGCCCCATCGTATAGCGGCCTAGTACGCCGCCCTCTCACGGCGGTAACGCGGGTTCGAATCCCGCTGGGGTCACCGATAACCGGCTCCGGGCAACAGCCCGGGGCCGGTATTCTTTTGCCTGAATTTGTATGGCCCGCCTGCGCCGTCTCCGGCTGTTCGACCCAAAAAGACCTCTGAACTGGCATGATGAGCCTGTGACCTCCAACCGGATCCCGCCAACCGGCGGCCAGGAAACGGAAACGCAGCCTGCCGGCGTGCGCCTCCTCGAGGAGGTCCGGCGCGATTTGGCGGCCGTCACCTTGCCGCTGGCGCTGCCGACCGCCGACCAGGCCCGGCTGGAGGTGCGCAACTCCGTGGCCCAGCTCGACGACTACGTCCTGCCCCGCTACCGCAGCCTGGACGCCCCGCTGCTGGCCGTCGTCGGCGGCTCAACGGGCGCAGGCAAGTCGACTCTTGTGAACGCGCTGGTGGGCCATCCCGTAACGCGCGCCGGTGCCATCCGGCCCACCACCCGCCAGCCCATCCTGCTGCACCATCCCTCGGAAGCTGCCTGGTTTGAGGACCAGCGGGTTCTGCCCGGTCTCAGCCGGATCCGCGGCACCCTCGTCCCGGCGGCTGTCCCGGCCCTGCCAAACCGTCAGCCGGCCGGGCAGGCCGTTCCGCCGTCGGGGGATCCACCCGTCTCATCACTGGTCCTGGTGGGAGATTCCGCCGTGCCCGAAGGCATCGCACTGCTTGATGCTCCCGACGTTGACTCCATCTCCGACGAGAACCGCAGGCTCGCCGGGCAGTTGCTGGCCGCCGCCGACCTCTGGATCTTCGTGACCACCGCAAACCGGTACGCTGACGCCGTCCCGTGGAAGCTGCTGCTGAACGCCGCGTCGCGGGACATCATGGTTGCAGTAGTCCTGGACCGTGTCCCGCCGGCCGCTGAAGCGGAAGTGCGGGAGGATCTGCGCAGCATGCTGGCGCGGGAGGGCCTTGGTGCCGCCCGGCTCTTCGTCATCCCGGAAATCCAGCTTGGCAGTGCTGGCATGCTTCCACCGGAAACTGTGCAGCCCCTGAAGGCCTGGCTCCGCGGCCTTGCCGAAGATGCGGCAGCCCGCGCTGACATCGCGCGGCGGACGCTGCACGGCGCCGTACGGGAGCTGGGCCAGCGGGTGGCACGGATCGCCGACGCGGCCAGGGAACAGGGGCGCGCCGCCACGGTGCTCGGTGATGATGTGCGGGCCGCCTATCAGGACGCGGGCACCCGGATCATCGACGCCACCAAAGATGGCGCTCTGCTCCGTGGCGAGGTCCTGGCCCGCTGGCAGGACTTCGTCGGAACGGGCGAGTTCTTCCGCAGCCTGGAGCAGAACGTGGGGCGGTTCCGCGACCGTCTCGGCGCATTCTTCCGAGGCGAGCCGGCGCCGGCGGTGAAAGTGGAAACCGCCATTGAAACAGGCCTCCAGGCAGTCATCCTTGATGAAGCCGCCAAGGCGGCCGAAGACGCAGACCAGCGTTGGCGCGCGGACCCCGCGGGCCGGCAGCTTCTGGGCACGGACGACCTCTCCGGGATCAGTTCCGGATTTGCGGATCTCGCGGCCGCGGAAATACGTGACTGGCAGGCTGGCCTGATGGAACTGATCAGGACCGAGGGACAGGACAAGCGGACGCAGGCGCGGTGGCTGTCCTTCGGCATCAATGGCCTCGGTGCCGCCCTGATGATTGTGGTCTTCTCGATGACGGCCGGACTGACCGGCCTGGAGATTGGCGTCGCCGGAGGCACCGCCGTCGTGGGGCAAAGACTGCTGGAGGCCGTCTTTGGGGAGGATGCAGTGCGCCGGCTCGCCCGCACCGCCCGCGACGACTTGAGCCGCAGGTGCCGAAACCTTCTGGAAGCCGAGCAGGAACGGTTCCTGCGTCGGCTGGACACGGACGCCGGGAGTGCCGCCGTCGAGCTTGCCGAACATGCACGGGCCCTGACGCGGTTGGCTGACGCCTCGTGAACCGCCGCGGGAGGGCGAGGGATGAGACGCGGCTGCAAGGCCGACTCGAGGCCCTGGGCAGGGCCCGGGAGCTGGCCGAAGGCGTGCTGCCCGACGCGGCGCTCGAGGATGTTCTCGGGGTGCTGGAACGTGCCCGGTCACGGCGGGCGCTCTCAGCCGACCACACGGTGGTGGGCTTTTTCGGGGCGACCGGAAGCGGGAAATCCACCCTCTTCAACGCCGTGAACGGCGCTGAGATCGCGACGGCGGCGGCGCGCCGGCCCACCACATCCGAACCTTTGGCCAGCGTGTGGGGTGCCGAGGGCAGCGAGCCGCTGCTCGATTGGCTGGATGTGCGCGGACGCCACCATGCGGATCCTGTGGACGGCTTCGCCGATGAGGATACCGGCCTGATTCTGCTGGACCTGCCCGACTTCGATTCCACGCGAACCGCTAATCGGGAGATCGTGCAGCGGCTGGTGGGGATGGTGGATGTCCTGGTGTGGGTGCTGGATCCGCAAAAGTACGCCGACGCATCCGTCCACAACGACTTCCTTGCTCCGCTGGCATCGCACGGCGCCGTCACGCTGGTGGTGCTCAACCAGGTGGACAGGCTGCCGGCGGCGGATGTTGGGCCGGTACTGGAGTCGCTGAAGGCGATCCTCGCCCGCGACGGGCTGGGCAAGGTTCAGGTCCTGGCTGCCTCCGCGCTGACCGGAGCCGGAGTGGACGATGTCCGGGCGGCCATCCGCCGGGTTGTCTCGCAGCGGGAAGCGCTGTCCCTTCGATTGTCGGCGGACGTGACCAAGGCTGCGGCCCAGCTGCAGGAGGCCTCCGGCCGTGGGGAAGCTGCAGGAGTCCAGCGGGGGACCGCGGCGCGGCTCGCGGACGAACTGGCCGTGGCGGCCAACGTGCCGCTGGTGGCCGATGCCGTGTCCTCGTCGTACCGTATCGAGTCCACCCGGCGCACGGGCTGGCCGGTGACGCGGTGGCTTGTCCGCTTCAGGCCGGACCCGCTCCGCCGCCTCAACCTGCGCCGCGATGCCAGCGCCGAGGTGAACCGGACGTCCCTGCCTCCCGCAGGCGCTCCGGAACGCGCGCGGACCGATGCTGCCGTCCGTGAATTTGCCGACGCCGCCAGCGATGGTGCGCCCGGCCCTTGGCGGGCATCCATCCGCGCAGCGGCCCGGACGGGGAGGGACCGGCTGCCGGATGCTCTTGACCAGGCCATCGCCGGGGCAGACCTCGGCGCCAGCCGGAAGTCCTGGTGGTGGGGCGCGTTCAACGTTATCCAGTGGATTGCGCTGCTCACGGCCGTGGCTGGTCTGGGGTGGCTGGGCGTGCTTGCCGGCCTGGGTTACCTGCAGCTGCCTGTTCCGCAGGTGCCCCGGGTGGAAGGGTGGCCGGTCCCGACCCTGATGGTTGCCGGCGGAGCCGCGCTGGGCATCCTGCTCGCCGTGACAGCTAAATTCATCTCTGCCGGTGTGGCGAAGCGCCGGGGTGCCAAGGCCAGGAAGCGGCTCAACGGGGCCGTGGCAGAGGTTGCCGGCCGGCTCGTTGTGGAGCCCGTGGAGGCGGAGATCGGTCGGCTGGAGGCGTTTAATACGGCGCTGCGGACCGCCGCGGGCTAGCTTTTCCTGCGCGTCAGTCTGCTGTCTCCTCCAGAGATACGGCGGCGTCGCGGACCTTGACCATGGTGCGAAGATTCCGGGTTGTGGTGGAAGCCTTGTACTTCGGCTTCGCAGTCAGTTTGCTGAACGGGCTCTCAAGGGTACCGCCGGCGGGTGCCAGCCAGGCCAGGGCCTCCGGGCCCAGCCGCTCCTGCTCCACACTGTCCAGTGCTGCCCCTGCGGCGGACAGCTCGTCCAGGGCGGCCGTATCCGAGGCCAGGGTGAGATAGGTGTGGGTGGTTTTGTCGTCAGCTGGGTAGCGGCACGCAGCAACAAGCTCTGCCACCCGCTCCGAGGTCAGCACCACCACCCACGCGTCGTAGCCGAAGCTCTCCCGCAGCGTGGTTTCGAACTCCTTCTTGACGGCGGCAGGGCCGAGATCGCTGGCCAGCACGACGTTGCCACTGGCCAGCAGGGTTTTCACCGCCGTGAACGGTCCCGATTTCAGGGCGTCCTTGAGGTCCGCCATCTTGATGTTGATGCCGCCCACGTTGATGCCGCGGAGGAACACTGCGTAGCTGGTCATGCGCCCAGACTACTGTGCGGTTACCCGGCGGCACTTCGTGTGGTCCCCGGTAGCGGGGGTGCGGTGGATTGGTAGGTGTGGCCGGTGGGGGTGGTGATTTCGATGGTGTGCCGGGGTCCTGGTTTGGGTTGGGTTTTCCAGCCGGGGAGTTCTTTGGTGTGGTTGCAGGCTTCGCAGAGTCCGGCGCCGTTGTCGAGGGTTGTTGGGCCGTTGTTGTGCCAGGGGATGATGTGGTCGTGGTGGCGGATGGGTGCGTCGCAGTAGGGGGTGCGGCAGGTGTCGTCGCGGACTTGGATGAAGCGGCGCAGCGGTGGCGGGAAGAGCCGGCGCTTGGCGTCCATCGCGACGAGGTCGCCGGTGTTGGGGGCGGTGTAGAGGCGGCGGAGCCAGATCTTGAGTTCTTTCACGGCGTCTTTTTGGTCTCTGCGGGTTGAACTGCCCGCCGTGGGCTGGAGGCGATCTGACGTGCCGGGATCGTGCCGCCGGTCCAAGGCCCGGTCCTGGTGCCCGGCCAGGCCCGGGCCATGAGCCGCACCCTTGCCCTGCGCCCGCCTCTGTCCGTCGCCTGGTCTTTCCTGGTGTCCTTGTCCCGGTGCGAAGAGTTCGCGGGCCCATGCTGCGGGGACGGTGCCGTAGCCGGTGAGGCGGGCTGGTTCGGGGTCGGCTTGGAGGAGGGTGCGGTCGGTCATGACGAGGTTGATGTTGATGCCGCTGATCCCGCCGGGGGTGCCGGTGATGGATTCGACGAGGGTGTCGGCCATGGCCTGGTTTTTGGAGCGCGGGTCTCCGGCGGAGCGGAGGGTGTCGGCCTGCCGGGTGAGGGCTGTGTAGGCGGCGACGCCTTCGTGGGCGGGCAGCAGCGCGGTGAGGTAGGTCATGCAGTCCGGTGCCGGGCGCAGGCTCACGCCCCGTTCGGTGGCGGCGTGGCTGGCGCGCTGGGTGACCGAGCGCGGATCCCGCCGGATCGCGGCGGCCTTGACCGCGGCGATGACGCCGCGGGTCCCCACCCCGTCGAAGGTCCCGGTGTCGGCGGCGAGCTCTTCGTCGACCGCGGCACGGTCTTCGACGGTCAGGCAGGCTGTTTCCTTCACCACGTGCATCGCCTTTTCTTCACTGAGCCGGCCGGTATCCAGGGCGGTGAGGGTGTGGGGCATTTCGATGACGAGGGCTTTGGCCATGCCCAGCAGCCGGCCGCCGCGGTGCGGTGACTCGCCCCGGGCCAGGGCGATCTGCTCAGCCACACCCAGGCTCTGTTCTTTGGATCGTTTCTTGCCGAGATCCTCGGCCGCCAGGGTGTTGCTTGTGGCCAGCCCGGAAGCGGCCTGCGCCGTACCGTCCACAGTCGCGAATTCGGTTTGTTCCTGCCGCTGCCTGGCTTCAAACTCCACGGCGAGCCGGGCCTGCTGGCCGGTGGCCCAGTGTTTGAGTTTCTCCAGCGCCGTGGTCTGGTCGATCAGCGCGGGACCGTCGGCAGTGAGATCGGCCTGCAAGAGCGTCTTCACGGCCCCGACCCGGTTGCCGAGACCCAGCCCGGGAGCATCACCGCCCGAGCGATCGCCACCGGTGAACGATGCCTCGTAAAACAGCGCTTCGGGAAACGGATCTTCCGGGAGATCGCCGTCGTCATACTCTCCGCCGGGGAAAGGGTCCTCCGGATACGCGGACTCCGGATCGGCGCCATAGGGAAAGTCATCGCCGGCAAAGCAATCGCCCGCGAACTCGTCGAACGGAAAGACCTCGCCGGAAGACCAACCGTGCGGAACCGTGTCGCCAGGGAAAACTGCGCCTGCAAACAGGGCCTCCGGACCCGCGGCAGCAAGCGGAGCATCACCGTTCGGCACCCCCGCTTTCACTGCTGAATTCCCCAGAACCTCCATGACCACAGTCTGCCAAGGGGGTACGACATTAATCGGGCGGATAGACCTGGATCTGGACGGGACTTGGAAGTTTTTTAAAAATTTCTTTGGACGCACCCAGCTGGACCCGTAGGCCAGCACCGGCCCGGATTTGGACGGGCGCGGGTTCAGACAAGCTCAACCGGTGGTAGTGCGCCGCCCCTAGTCGTTGTTCTTGCGGAGGGCGTCCGTCAGGACCCGGGCTGCGTTGCAGACGACTTCGGCGTGCAGCCGTCCGGGCTGGCGGGTGAGCCGTTCGATGGGGCCGGAGATGGAAACGGCGGCAATGACGCGGCCGGAGGGGCCACGCACCGGTGCAGAGACGGAGGCGACCCCCGGCTCGCGTTCGCCGAGGCTCTGGCCCCAGCCCCGTCGTCGTACTCCCGCCAGAACGGTGGGCGTGAAGCGCGCCGACTGCAGGCCTTCCAGGAGGCGGTCATGATCTTCCCAGGCGAGCAGCACCTGGGCGGCTGAGCCGGCCTTCATGGACAGCTGGGTTCCCACGGGAATGGTGTCGCGGAGGCCGATGGGCCGTTCGGCGGAGGCAACGCATACGCGCCAGTCACCCTGGCGGCGGAAGATCTGCGCGCTTTCGCCGGTGGCGTCGCGAAGCTGCATGAGGACCGGCCCCGCGGAGGCGATCAGCCTGTCCTCGCCGGCGGCGGAGGCAAGCTCGACAAGCCGGCTGCCGAGCACAAAGCGGCCCTGGATGTCACGGCTCACCAGGCGGTGGTGAACCAGCGCCAGTGCAAGCCTGTGCACCGTGGGGCGTGCCAACCCCGTGGCAGCTACAAGCTGCGCAAGAGTGGTGGGTCCGGCTTCAAGCGCGTCGAGCACCTGCGCTGCTTTATCAATGACACCGACTCCACTAGAATTGTCCATGTATTGATATTGCCGTCTCATTATCTGAGATGCAAATCATCGGACTGGCTTATTACACGGCTCTGCTGTTTCAGTGGAACCAACAGCAAAACAGCATCGAAGGGAGATGGCCATGGCCAAAACATTGGCCGAGAAAGTCTGGGATGCGCACGTGGTGCGCAAAGGCGACGGCGACGGCGCCAACGCCCAGCCTGACCTTCTGTACATCGACCTGCACCTCGTCCATGAGGTGACTTCCCCACAGGCGTTCGAAGGTCTCCGCCTGGCCGGCCGCAAGCTGCGCCGTCCGGACCTCACCATCGCCACCGAGGACCACAACACCCCCACCCTGGACATCGACAAGCCGATCGCCGACCTCACCAGCCGCACCCAGATCCAGACCCTGCGCAACAACTGCGAGGAGTTCGGTGTCCGCCTGCATCCGCTCGGGGACGCCGAGCAGGGCATCGTGCACGTTGTGGGCCCACAGCTGGGACTGACCCAGCCCGGCATGACCGTGGTGTGCGGCGACTCCCACACCTCCACCCACGGCGCCTTCGGCGCCCTGGCGATGGGCATCGGCACGTCCGAGGTGGAGCACGTCATGGCCACCCAGACGCTGTCCCTTAAGCCCTTCAAGACCATGGCCATCAACGTCGAGGGCACGCTGCGCCCCGGCGTGACCGCCAAGGACATTATCCTCGCTGTCATCGCCAAGATTGGCACCGGCGGCGGCCAGGGCTACGTCCTGGAGTACCGCGGCTCGGCCATCCGCGCCCTGTCCATGGACGCACGCATGACCATCTGCAACATGTCCATCGAGGCAGGCGCCCGGGCCGGCATGGTGGCCCCGGACGAAACCACGTACGCCTACATGAAGGGCCGGCCGCACGCGCCGGAGGGCGCCGACTGGGACGCTGCCGTCGAATACTGGAACACGCTGCGCACCGACGATGACGCCGTCTTCGACGCCCAGGTTGACCTGGATGCCAACACGCTCGAGCCGTTCGTCACGTGGGGGACCAACCCGGGCCAGGGTGTCTCCCTCTCAGCCAACGTGCCGTCCCCGGAGGACTTCGGCGACGAGAATGCCAAGGCCGCCGCCGAGCGCGCCTTGCAGTACATGGGCCTGGCAGCCGGAACGCCCATGAAGGATATCCGCGTGGACACGGTCTTCCTCGGCTCCTGCACCAACTCACGCATCGAGGACCTGCGGGCTGCGGCGGACATCATCCGCGGCCGCGAGAAGGACCCGCAGGTGCGGATGCTGGTGGTTCCCGGCTCCGCCCGGGTACGCCTCGAAGCCGAGGCCGAGGGCCTGGACCGCGTGTTCAAGGACTTCGGCGCGGAATGGCGCTTCGCCGGCTGCTCCATGTGCCTGGGCATGAACCCGGACCAGCTGGAGCCGGGGGAGCGGTGCGCCTCCACCTCCAACCGCAACTTTGAAGGCCGGCAGGGCAAGGGCGGACGCACCCACCTCGTTTCTCCGGTTGTCGCAGCCGCCACGGCCGTCCGCGGAACGCTGAGCTCGCCGTCGGACCTCGACCCGGCACCGGAATCCGCAGCCCTCACCACCGACGCCGCCTAGGAAGACGCCATGGAAAAGTTCACCACCCACACCGGCATTGGCGTCCCGCTGCGCCAGAGCAACGTCGACACGGACCAGATCATCCCGGCCGTGTACCTCAAGCGCATCACGCGCACCGGCTTTGAAGACGCGCTCTTCTCCGCCTGGCGCAAGGATCCTTCCTTCATCCTGAACCAGGAACCGTTTAATGCCGGGTCCGTGCTGGTGGCCGGTCCCGACTTCGGCACCGGTTCCTCCCGCGAGCACGCCGTCTGGGCGCTGAAGGACTACGGCTTCCGTGCCGTGCTGTCCTCCAGGTTCGCCGACATCTTCCGCGGCAACTCGGGCAAGCAGGGACTCCTGGCCGCCCAGGTAGCCCAGGATGACATCGAGCTCATCTGGAAGGCTCTCGAGAACGCACCCGGCACCGAAGTAACTGTTGACCTCGTCTCCAAGACCGTCACCTGCGGCAACGTGGTGGCGCCCTTCGAGATCGACGACTACACGCGCTGGCGCCTGCTCGAGGGCCTGGACGACATCGGCCTGACCCTGCAGCACGAGGAGGACATCACGGCCTACGAGGCCACGCGGCCGTCCTTCAAACCCCTCACGCTGCCGGCGAAAACCGCCTAGGCAACAGGCAAGGAAGCAGTCCCGAAAGGCCCGCCGTGCACAGCCGCGGCGGGCCTTTCCGCTGCCCGCGGTTCGCGTGCCGAAGCCCACACACCCGCGTCAGTATTTCGGTTCGGTAACGCGAACTCATATGCTTAGCTGGTGCCTTTGTAAGGATTTGGGGGGCGAGTAGTCGTGAGGAAACCGGTAAATGAGTAGTGTTCTGACAATCCGCGGAGGCGTCCCGCTAACTGGCCGTGTCAGCGTCCGCGGTGCCAAGAACCTTGTACCCAAGGCCATGGTGGCGGCGCTGCTGGGCAACGAGCCCTCCGTGCTGCGGAACGTGCCGGAAATCAAGGACGTCGAGGTGGTCACCAGCCTCCTCCAGCTCCACGGCGTGACCGTCGAGAAGGACCCCGTCACCGGCGACCTGACCCTCGATCCCAAGGCAGCCAAGACGGCGCCGAGCACGGCCATCGACGCACACGCCGGAGACTCCCGGATCCCGATCCTGCTGTGCGGCCCCCTGATCCACGCGATCGGTGAGGCCTTCATCCCGGACCTGGGCGGCTGCAAGATCGGTGACCGCCCCATCGACTACCACCTGGACGTGCTTCGGCAGTTCGGCGCCGTCGTCGAGAAGCGCCCCGGCGGCATCCACATTTCCGCACCCAAGGGCCTGCACGGAGCCAAGATCTCCCTGCCGTATCCCTCCGTCGGTGCCACGGAGCAGGTTCTCCTGAGTGCAACGCGCGCCGAGGGCATCACGGAACTCTCCGGCGCCGCCACCGAACCGGAAGTCATTGACCTCATCGCCGTGCTCCAGAAGATGGGCGCCATCATCAGCGTCCAGACGGACCGGACCATCCGGATCGAAGGCGTCCGCGACCTCGGCGGCTACAACCACCGCGCACTTTCGGACCGAAACGAGTCGGCCTCCTGGGCATCCGCGGCGCTCGTAACGCGCGGTGACATCTTCGTTGAAGGCGCCTCGCAGCGGGACATGATGACCTTCCTGAACACCTTCCGCAAGGTGGGCGGCGGCATGGACATCGGGGAGGACGGCATCCGGTTCTACCACCGCGGCGGGAAGCTCAGCCCCCTCGTCCTGGAAACGGACGTCCACCCCGGCTTCATGACCGACTGGCAGCAGCCGCTCGTCGTGGCCCTGACCCAGGCCGAGGGCGTCTCGATCGTGCACGAGACCGTCTACGAGAACCGTTTCGGCTTCACCGATGCCCTTATCCGCATGGGCGCCAGCATCCAGGTGCACCGGGAATGCCTCGGCAGCGTGCCCTGCCGCTTCGGCCAGCGGAACTTCCTGCACTCGGCGGTCATCTCGGGTCCGACGCAGCTCAAGGGAACCGACATCGACGTGCCGGACCTCCGCGGCGGCTTCAGCCACCTGATTGCCGCGCTGGCCGCCACGGGTACCTCCCGGGTGACGGGCATCGACATCATCAACCGCGGCTACGAGCGGTTCACCGAAAAGCTGGCCGGGCTCGGCGCCGACTTCGACATCTCGTCGGCAAAGTAGCGGGGGCCCGGTGAAGGAATCGGCCAAGAGCCACATAACGTTCGTGATTATCGCCGGCATTGTCCGGCCGGTCCTGAACCTGATCATGAACAAGAAATGGGAAGGCACGGACAAGCTTCCCGCGGGCGGCTTCATCGCCGTGCCCAACCACTGCACCGAGATCGACCCCCTCGTCATCGGCCACATGCTGTACAGCCAGAAGCGCGCCCCGCACTTCCTGGCGAAGGCGGGCCTTTTCAAGGTTCCCGTGGTGGGCGCCGTGCTGCACGCCACCAAACAGATTCCGGTGGAACGCTCGACGGCGGGTGCCAACCGCTCGCTGCAGCTCGCCCAGGAGATCGTTGCTGAAGGCGGAGCAATCATCATCTACCCCGAGGGAACGCTGACCCGTGACCCCGGCCTGTGGCCGATGAAAGGCCACACCGGCGCGGCCCGCCTGGCGCTCGAGACCGGCATCCCCGTGGTGCCGATGGCGCACTGGGGCGCGCATGAACTCTTTCCCCGCTACGCGAAGCGGTTCCACCTGTTTCCGCGCAAGACGTCCAGGATCCGCATCGGCGACCCCGTTGACCTCTCCCGGTTCGCAGGCCGCTCCCGGGACAAGGCCACCCTGGCCGAGGCTACCGACGTCATCATGGATGCCGTGACGGGACTCCTGGCCGAACTCCGCGGGGAGCAGCCGCCGGCCCGGCGCTGGGACCCGACCGCCCACAACCAGACGAAGCACGGCCGCGACGTTGAGCGGGGCGGGAAATGACGCCTGTGTCCGCCCGGCCCGGCTCTGCCGTGTCCGTGGCAGTGCTGGGCGCGGGGTCGTGGGGCACCACCTTCGCGAAGATCCTTGGTGACGCCGCCACCGCCTCCGGCGTGGAGCGCAGCATCCGCGTCTGGGGACGCCGGGCGGAGGTCGTGGCCGAGATCAACGGCAGCCACCGCAACCCCCAATACCTGGCCGACATCGACCTTCCGCGGAGCATCACCGCCTCCACCGATGTGACCGAGGTGCTGTCCGGAGCGGACCTGGTGGTCCTCGCCGTTCCCGCGCAGTCGTTGCGCCTGCAGCTGCGCAAGTGGAAGCCCCTGATCGGTCCTGACGCCCTGGTGGTGTCCCTGATGAAGGGCCTTGAGCTGGGATCGGACGCGCGGATGAGCGAGGTCATCGCGGAGGAACTGGACATCCCGGCTGAACGCATCGCCGTCGTGTCCGGGCCCAACCTGGCCATGGAGATCGCCCGCGAAGAGCCAACGGCCTCGGTCGTTGCCTGCCCCGATGCCGCCGTCGCCGGCTGGATCGCCAGAAGCTGCACGGCCCCGTACTTCCGCCCGTACACGACTTCCGACATCGTGGGTGTTGAAATCGGCGGCATCGTCAAGAACGTCATCGCGCTGGCGGTGGGCATCTGCGAGGGCAAGCAGATGGGGGACAACACCAAGGCCTCCGTCATCACGCGCGGGCTGGCCGAAACGTCCCGGCTGGCCCTGGCGCTCGGCGGCAAAGCCCACACCATGGCCGGCCTGGCCGGACTTGGGGACCTGGTGGCCACGTGCTCCTCCCCGCTGTCCCGGAACCACACCGCCGGCCGGCTGCTGGGACAGGGGCTCACGCTGGACGAGGTGGCCCAGAAAATGACCCAGACGGCCGAAGGCATCAAGTCCGGCCCGGCCGTGCATGAGCTGGCCGGCAAGGTCGGCGTCGAAATGCCCATCACGGCGGCCGTTGTCGCGGTCCTCGCCGGAAAATTGTCCGTTGACCAACTCGGGCCGCTGCTGCTTTCCCGGGAACTCAAAGCCGAAGGCGATTACTGACAGTGTCGGAAGAAAACTTGACCCCAGCGGACATTACCACTGCAACCCCGAAGAAGCCGCGCGTGGCCGTCCTTTTTGGCGGCCGCTCGAGCGAGCATGCCGTCAGCTGCGTGACCGCGGCCGGTGTCCTGGGGGCCATCGACCGGAACAAGTACGACGTCGTCCCCATCGGCATTGCCAAATCCGGCCAGTGGGTCCTCGCATCAGCGGACACGGCCCAGTGGTCGCTGTCTGCCACCTCGCTTCCGGAGGTCCCGCCGTCGGCCCAGACGGTGACCCTCACCGAGATCGGCGGCGAGCACCAGCTCATCGTGACGGCCCCCAACGAGGTACCGCAGGAACTTGGCACCGTGGACGTGGTGTTCCCGCTGCTGCACGGGCCGTTCGGCGAGGACGGCACCATCCAGGGGCTCCTGGAGCTCTCCGATACCCGCTACGTCGGCGCGGGCGTGCTGGCGTCCGCAGTGGGCATGGACAAGCACTTCATGAAGGTGGTCTTCGAGGCGGCCGGCCTGAAGGTTGGCCCGTACATCGCGGTGACCGACCGGCAGTGGCGCAACGACCCCGAATCCGTCCGCAAGCAGGTTGACCTGCTGGGCTTCCCGGTTTTCGTGAAGCCCGCACGCGCAGGATCCTCGATGGGCATCTCCAAGGTTGACTCGCTTGACGGCCTGGACGCCGCCATCGAGGCCGCCCGCGAGCATGATCCCAAGCTGGTGATCGAGGCCGGGATCGTGGGCCGGGAAATCGAGTGCGCCGTGCTCGAAGGCCGCGGCGCCGACGCGCCCCGCACGTCCCTGCCCGGTGAGATCTCGGTGGGCGGCGACCAGCACGAGTTCTACGACTTCCAGGCCAAGTACGTGGACGACGCGGCGGCCCTGAGCTGCCCCGCCGACATGCCTGAGGAAGCGATTGGCCGCGTCCGCGAGCTGGCCGCGGCGGCGTTTGAGTCGGTCGGGGCGGAAGGCCTGAGCCGCGTCGACTTCTTCTATACGCCGGACGGCGACCTCATCATCAACGAGATCAACACCATGCCTGGCTTCACCCCGAAGAGTATGTACCCGCAGATGTGGGCGGCCACCGGCCTGTCCTATCCGGACCTGATCGACGAGCTGATCCACCTGGCGCTGAACCGCAAGACGGGTCTGCGCTAGCGTCGGCGGCTGGCCGTGCGCGGCTGGCCGGGCTTGCCGAGCACCACCTACTTGCTGGTGGGCACGTCCTGCAGGTCCGCCTGGCCAACGCACTTCCGGCTGGCCTTGATCTTGGCTGCTGCACCGGACAGGTCAGCCAGGACGGTGGCCGAGCTGATCTTGTTCGGGTCCATCAGGATCTCGGTGGCCGGTTCCCGGCCGTAGGCGGTCAGGGTCCACACCGGGTTACCCTCCTTGATGACCCAGTCGACGTCGTTGACGCTCACGCAGCGGTCCGTGGTGGGGCCCGGAACGTTGACGCCGCACCGCAGGATCACCAGCGACGGGTCGCCCCAGGCGGCGGTGGCCTGGCTGTTCGTCTTGCGCAGGCGGGCATCGCCGATGGCGTCCGGGAGGGCCACCATCATCGGGGCACAGGCCGGATTGGCCGCATCGGCGGCCGGGGCAACATCGACGGCGGGTGAACAACCACCCAGCGCCAGCCCCGCCGCGGCGGCGGCTGCTGCCACGGCCAGCCCGAGGAGGGGTTTCTGGACAGGCTTCCGGGCGGGTTTCCGGACGGGATTCCGGACGGGTTTCCGGACAAGGGGGTAACGCATCCCTCCAGCCTATCGTTCGGCCGGGACCCGGACTGACCGCCGGCGCCGCGGGCCCGTCGTGACCGGGGCAGCCTTTACAGCCCGCCATAAATGTCTGTCCGTGGCGGTAGCGTAGTGGCGTGCCCCAAACACCATTGACTGTCGCCCAACTGTCCGAAGGCGAGCTTCTGGCCAGGATTTTCCCGCGCCTGGAACTCGGCGCCCTGCACAGTGCCGCCGTCGTGCTCGGACCAGGCGATGACGCAGCCATCGTCGCCGTGCCGGACGGCAGGACGGTTATCAGCATCGACACCCAGGTCCAGGACCAGGATTTCCGGCTCGAGTGGAACAACGGCTACCGCACCACCGGATACGACGTCGGGTGGAAGGCCGCCGCGCAGAACCTCAGCGACATCAACGCGATGGGCGCGTCCGCAACGTCGATGGTGGTCAGCCTGACCATGCCGCCGGATACTCCGGTGTCATGGGTGGAGGACCTGGCGGACGGCCTCACGGCCGCCATCAGCAAGCTGGGGGCGGGCGCGTGCTCCGTAGCCGGCGGCGACCTCGGCCGCGGCCGTGAGCTGTCGGTCACCGTTGCGGTACTCGGCACGCTCGGCGGCGGGCAGCCCGTCCTCCGGTCCGGCGCGCAGGAAGGCGACACCGTGGCGATCGCCGGCCGGGCGGGATGGGCCGCCGCCGGGCTGGCGCTGCTCGAATCCAGCCACCAGGTGGGGTCGCTTGCACCGGAGCTGCTGGCGCTGCTTGAGCTTCAGTGCCGGCCCGAGCCGCCCCTGGAAGCGGGGCCGCTGGCGCGTGTATCCGGTGCCACCGCCATGATGGACATCTCGGACGGCCTGGTGCGGGACGGTACCAGGCTCGCGGCGGCCAGCAGCGTTCGGCTGGATCTTGATCCCCGGCAACTCGACGGCCTCGCGCAGGCGCTCCGCCCGGCAGCCACCCTGCTGGGGGCTGATCCACGCGCCTGGGTGCTCGGCGGCGGGGAGGACCACGGGCTCCTGGCCACATTCCCGGCCGGCTTGCAGGTGCCGCCCGGGTTTACTGGGATAGGCTCAGTACAGGCCTGCGGCGCCGACGAGGCGCCGGGCGTGACGATCGCGGGACGGCCCGCTGACTCCGTGGGATGGGATCACTTTGCAGACTAAGGTTGCCGCGAACGCGCAAGCCATGAAGCGGTGGTTGGGCAAGGCCGAAACCGCACTGGGCAACCACAGCGACCGCCTCAATGCCATCAACATTTTTCCGGTAGCAGACGGCGACACCGGAACCAACCTGTACCTCACAGTCCGTGCCGCGGCCCGCGCGCTGCAGGATGCCGCCCCGGCAGATGCCGGTCAACAGCTCAATGACGTGGGCGCCGTGCTGGCGCGCGCCGGCCAGGCGGCCATGGAGCAGGCCAAGGGGAACTCCGGCACGCTGTTCTCCGTATTTCTCTGCGCCGCTGCCGAACCGCTGGCCGGCCATGCCCGCCTCACGTCGTCGCTGCTGGCCGCAGCCCTTAACCGGGCGCAGATCAGGGCCTGGTCCGCGCTCAGCGACCCCGTCCCCGGCACCATGCTCTCCGTCATGGAAGCGGCAGGCCGGGCGGCGGCCGCCGTCGACGCCGCCCACAACGGCAATGACAGCAACCATGCGCTGGGCCTTGTCCTGGACGCAGCGGTGGAGGCCGCCCTTGAAGCCGTGGTCCGCACCGAGGGACAGCTTGACGCGCTGCAGGCCGCGCACGTGGTCGATGCCGGCGGAGTCGGCATGCTGCTGATTCTGGACTGCCTCCGCTCCGCAGTGCTCGGCGAGGAACTCCGCAACGAACTGCTGGACGGCCTGCACGGCTACGACCTGCAGGATCCGCACATCCACACCGACATGCCGGACGACGACGGCGTGGAGGTCATGTGCACCATCAGCCTCTCCCCGCTGGACGCCGCCACGCTCCGGCAGCGCCTGGATGAGCTCGGTGACTCGGTCATCATGAGCCAGGTGGGCCCGTCCGCCGACGCCGAGGGCCGGTACCGCTGGCGGGTCCACGTCCACGTTCCGGAATCGGGCCCGGCCCTGGCGATCGTCAGGTCGCTGGGTGACCCGTCGGACGTGTCCGTCAGTGACCTCGCCCTGCCCCGGGATCCGTCAGGAGAAGTGGGCGCAGAGGGAAGATGAACGTCGAAATGGAACTCGGCCTCGAGCGCCGGATCGGCAAACGCTCCGCGAACGCGATCGGGAAGCACCTGGGCATCACCACTGTGGGCGGCCTGCTCAACCATTTTCCGCGAAGGTACATCAACCGCGGTGAACTGACGCGCATCAGTGAACTGCCGTTTGATGAGGAAGTGACGCTCATCGCCCGGGTCGTCTCCAACAGCACCAGGCAGATGCGGCAACGCAAGGGCTCCATCACCGACGTCGTCGTCACCGATGACGCCGGAACGGGCACGCTGAAGATCAGTTTCTTCAACGCCCGTCTGCCCAAGGTCGAACTGCATCCCGGACGGCGTGTCATGTTCTCCGGAAAGGTGACGCGCTATCAGGGTTCGCTGGGGCTGACCAATCCGAACTACCAGCTGCTGGACAAGGACCCGGAAATCGCTGGCATGGACCCTGAAAAGCTCGCGGCCATGCCCATCCCGATTTACCCGGCCACCGCAGGAATCACCAGCTGGGCCATCCACAATGTCGTGAAGGCCCTGCTGGAAACCGCCGACCTGGACGCCTTGCCGGATCCGCTGCCGCCGGCCATATCAGCGCGCCAAAAATTCCTTCCGGTGCCGGAGGCCTACCGGCTCATCCACACCCCCGAAAACGCACAGGACTGGCGCAAGGCCAGGGACCGGTTCCGCTACCAGGAGGCGCTGGTCCTCCAGTCCGCCCTTGCCCGCCGCCGCGCCCAGCTTTCCGCGGAGGAGGCCACCGCCCGGCGTCCCGTCCAAGACGGGTTGCTCACAGCCTTCGACCGCCAGCTGCCGTTCACCCTGACCGCGGGCCAGTCCGCCGTCGGCAAGACCCTCTCGGAGGAGCTCTCACAGGACGGGCCCATGAACCGGCTGCTGCAGGGCGAGGTGGGCTCCGGCAAAACCATTGTGGCGCTGCGGGCCATGCTGCAGGTGGTGGATGCCGGAGGACAGGCTGCCCTGCTGGCACCCACGGAAGTCCTGGCGGCGCAGCACTTCGAATCCATCCGGCGGACGCTCGGTCCGCTGGCAAGCGACGGGCTCCTGGGCGGCCTCGGCGGGAACTCTGTGCAGGTCAGCCTGCTCACCGGCTCCATGCCGGCCGCCGCCCGGAAGCAGGCGCTGCTCGACGCCGCCTCCGGGACAGCCGGGATCGTCATCGGCACGCACGCGCTGCTCAGCGACAACGTCACCTTCTTTGATCTGGGCCTCATCGTGGTGGACGAGCAGCACCGCTTCGGTGTGGAGCAGCGCGATGCCCTGCGGGCCAAGGCCAGCAAGCCGCCGCACCTGCTGGTGATGACTGCCACCCCGATCCCGCGGACCGTGGCCATGACAGTGTTCGGCGACCTCGAAACGTCAGTGCTGGACGAGCTGCCCGCCGGCCGGGCACCGATCACCACACATGTGGTGGGCCTCGCGGAGAACCCCGGCTGGGCTGCCAGGATCTGGTCCCGTTCCCGCGAGGAGATCGAGTCCGGCCACCAGGTCTACGTCGTGTGCCCCAAGATCGGGGCGGACGACGACGGCGACTTTACTCCCGGTGAAGCGGAACCTGATCCCGGGGAACTGGAGGGGGACGGCCCCGGACGCGAGCTGGCGTCCGTGACCGCCGTCGTCGAGCATCTCAAGGGGGAGCCGGCGCTTGCCGGCGTGCCGCTGGCCCCGCTGCACGGACGCCAGGACCCGGTGCTGAAATCCGGGACCATGGCGTCCTTCACCGCCAACCAGACCAAGCTGCTGGTGTCCACCACAGTGATCGAGGTGGGCGTGGACGTGCACAACGCCACCCTGATGGTCATCCTGGATGCTGACCGGTTCGGCATCTCGCAGCTTCACCAGCTTCGCGGGCGCGTGGGCCGGGGAGGCCTGCCGGGGACATGCCTGCTCGTGACCACACTCGAACCCGGCCACCCCAGCCGGCGCCGGCTCGATGCCGTGGCATCCACCACGGACGGGTTCCAGCTTTCGCAGGAGGACCTGAAGCTGCGCCGGGAGGGTGACATCCTCGGCGCCTCGCAGTCGGGCGGCCGCTCCACGCTGAAGCTGCTCCGCGTGCTGGAACACGAGGACCTCATTGCCCGGGCAAGGCAGGACGCCCAGAAGATTGTTGCCGCAGACCCCGCGCTGACCGGACACGCGGCTCTTGCCGAGGCCATTGACGAGTACCTGAATCCTGAGAAGGAGGCGTTCCTTGAACGCGGCTAGCACCAACCCACTGCGATCCGGGCGGCCATGGGCGGGGGACCGGGCATGAGCAGAATCGTCGCCGGCGCCGCGGGCGGTACCCCGCTGGCCAACGTTCCGGGTTCCCTGACCCGTCCCACCACCGACCGGGTCAAGGAGGCCCTGTTTTCACGGCTGGATGCATTCAACGTGCTCGGCGGCGCCCGGGTAGTGGACCTGTACGCCGGATCCGGCGCACTGGGGGTCGAAAGCGCCAGCAGGGGAGCGGAAACCGTTGACCTGGTGGAGTTTGACGCCAAGGCCAGCGCCATTTGCCAGCGGAACGCCGACCTCATCAACGGGGTCCTGGACCGCAAAGCCGTCACGGTCCACCGCTCCAAAGTTGAGTCCTTCCTCGAACGGACGGCCGGGGAGACCAAATGGGACGTCGCCTTCCTTGATCCGCCCTACCCCCTCGGCGAGCCGGCCTTGGCGTCCGTTTTGGAAAAGCTCGCGCCGCACCTCAACGAGGGGGCTGTGGTGGTGGTCGAACGGTCTTCGCGCGCTGCCGAACCCGGCTGGCCGGACGGCCTGGAGCGCTTCGCGGAGAAAAAATACGGCGAGACGCGGCTCTGGTACGCCGAACCGTCCAGCGGCCAGGACGTCGATCTCGCGCTGGAGGCCGAGGAATAGCCTCTGACCTGACAGGTGGCGCTAGTCCGACAACCGGTCCAGCTCGACGCCGGACAGGACCTTCGCCGGATGGGGACCGCGGGCCGTAAGAGCGTTGGTCCATGCGGGCGGCCAGGGCGTCCGGGTGCCGGCAAGGATAATGTTGCCCGGGTATTTTCCGGTGAACATGCCCGCCTCGGCGCAGGCGGCCACGTCCGTCATGGCCCGCCGCAGCGCCACCACCTGGCTCCGGACCAGCGTCAGGCCCGGCTCATCGCCGACATTCACGATCAGCACGCCGCGTTCCGTGAGGAGCGCCGCGGCCTCCTGGTAGAACTCCGTGCAGGCGAGATGGCCGGGCGCATCTGGACCGGAAAAGATGTCGAGGATAACGACGTCGAACCGAAGGTCCGCGGGCAGCTCCGCCAGGGCGGCGCGCGCATCACCGATGACTGTGTGGAGGTTTGTGCCTTCCGGCAGCGGCAACCGCTCCAGCACGAAGTCCAGCAGTTCCCGCTCCAGTTCCACGGCATACTGCACGGATCCGGGGCGGGTGGCCTGGATGTACCGTGCCAGGGTCAGGGCGCCGGCGCCCAGGTGCAGCGCGCTGATGGGTTCGCCCCATGGTGCGGTGAGGTCCACGACATGGCCGATGCGGCGCAGGTACTCGTAGAAGATGTCCTCGGGGTCGGCCAGGTCCACGTGGGACTGTTCAGCCCCGCCGATGCTCAGCACGTACCCGCCGTCCGTATACTCATCCGGCTCTATGACCGCGTGCTGGCCGGTGGCCCGTAGGAAACGCGATGCCCGTGCGCTGTCGGCCATCTCAGAGCCTTTCCTGGAGGGTCGCCAGCCGGGCGGCGGCCTCCTCGAGGACCTCATCGCGCTTGCAGAAGGCGAACCGCAGCAGGCTGCGGGTCCGTTCAGCGCCCTCCGGGTGGCAGAACACGGGCACCGGAATGGCAGCCACACCCACCAGCCCGGGCAGGCGCCGGGCCAGGTCCACGGAGTCGCGGATGCCCAGCGGAGAGGTGTCGACGTTGACGAAGTAGGTGCCGTCGGGCGTGAACACCTTCAGGCCGGCCGCGCGCAGCCCCGCGCTGAGGATGTCGCGCTTTTTCCGCAGCGTGGCGGAGATGTCGGCATAGAAGCTGTCGGGCAGGGCCAGGGCGGTGGCGATGGCGCTCTGGAACGGGGTGCCGGAGCTGTAGGTGAGGAACTGCTTCACCGTCCGTACCGCCGCCACCAGGTGCTCCGGGCCGCTCAGCCAGCCGATCTTCCAGCCGGTGAAGGAGAAGGTCTTTCCAGCCGAGGAGATGGTTATTGTCCTGTCGGCGGCCCCCGGCAGTGTGGCCACCGGAATGTGGCGGACACCGAACGTCAGGTGCTCGTAGACCTCGTCCGTGATGATGATCGCGTCATGCTTCCGGGCGAGGTCGACGACGCGCTGAAGCACCTCGCGGGGGAAGACCGCGCCTGTCGGGTTGTGCGGGTTGTTCAGCAGGACTACTTTGGTGCGATCGCTGAACGCCGCTTCCAGGGCGCCGGCGTCGGGAAGGAAATCCGGGGCGAGCAGCGGAGCAGTGACGTGCGTGGCGTCGGAGAGCCCGATGATGGCGCCGTACGAATCGTAGAACGGCTCGAAGGTCAGGACTTCATCGCCGGGGCCGACGAAAGCCAGCAGGGATGCGGCGATCGCCTCGGTGGCGCCGGTGGTGATGATGATCTCCGTGTCCGGGTCCGGTTCCAGGCCGTAAAACCGGCTCTGGTGTGCGGAGACGGCCTGCCGCAGCTGGGGGATCCCTTTGCCGGGAGCGTACTGGTTGGAGCCCTCTGCGATTGCCGCCTGCGCGGCCGCCTTGATCCCGGCCGGGCCGTCCTCGTCGGGAAATCCCTGGCCGAGGTTGATGGCGCCGGTCTGCATGGCCAGCGTGGTCATCTCCTCGAAGATCGTCACGCCCAGCGCGCCGTCACCTGCCAGCAGGTTAGCCCCGGTGGCCGCTCGCTGCCAGGGTGCCGGAAGTGGTTGTGTCATTGGTTTCCTGCCTGTCTGTCCGGCACTGTTTTCGGCCGCGGGCGCGTTCCCGGTCGGTGCCCCAGTCATGGTATCCCGGCCTGCGGATACGGTAGGTTCGGAGCATGAGACGCGCCGTATGCCCAGGCTCCTTCGACCCCATCCACAATGGACACCTGGAGGTCATCGCCAGAGCCGCGAGCCTGTTTGACGAGGTGATCGTCGCCGTGTCCACCAACTATGCCAAGAAGTACCGCTTCCCGCTGGAGGAACGCATTGACATGGCCAGGGAGACACTGGCCTCGCTGCGCGGGATCATCGTCGAGCCGGTCGGAGAAGGGCTGCTGGCGGAGTACTGCCGGCAGCGCGGCGTGTCTGCCATCGTGAAGGGGCTGCGGTCGTCGTCGGATTTTGACTATGAACTCCCCATGGCCACGATGAACCGCCAGCTGAGCGGTGTGGAGACGGTGTTCCTCCCGGCGGAGGCCCATTACCTCCACCTCTCGTCGACGCTGATCAAGGAAGTGGCCACCCTGGGCGGCAGTGTTTCCGAGTACGTTCCCAGGTCCGTCCTCAAGAGGCTGCTTGCCGGCGGCGCGCCTTAGGCCGCCACGCCGTAAAAGGGGTAGGCTTGTCCGGTACGTTTCCGGTGCACGCCGGCCGCGAGCCCGGGCGTGGCATCCGGTTTGAGTCCGTCAGGGAGTTCAGGCTAAGATAATACGTCGGTCATATGTTCAACAGGAGTTCTCATTAAGCGAGATGCAAGTTCGCCCTTGATGTTTGATGTCAAGGACCTCGGGCGAAGCCCGGGGAGCATGCGTACACTGACGGAACATGTACCCGCGCCGGAAGATCTCGGCGTGGCGCTCATTGGCGTTCAGGAAGGCTCGGACATCGAGCTCAACCTGAGGCTGGAGGCCGTACACGAAGGAATTCTGGTATCAGGAACTGCCCTCGCCGAAGTAAAAGGTGAGTGCGGCCGATGCCTGGATCCCCTTGCGTATGACCTTGAGGTCAATGTGCAAGAGCTTTTCTTCTACGAAGGCGCCCTGCCTTCCGACGAGGAAGACGATGAAGAGCAACGTCGAGTCGAGCACGATCTGATCGATCTTGAGCCGGTGTTGCGGGACGCAGTCGTGACCGCGCTGCCGTTCCAGCCGGTGTGCCGGGAAGACTGCCAGGGTCTGTGCTCCGAATGCGGGGCGCGCCTGGAAGACGATCCGGGGCACCACCACGAGGTCGTAGATCCTCGCTGGGCTGCCCTGGCTGATCTTGCTAAGCCTGACCGGCAAAATTGATTTGTAAGTGTTTTTCTAGAGAGAAATGAGTTAGCCGTGGCTGTTCCCAAGCGGAAAATGTCTCGCTCGAATACCCGCGCCCGCCGTTCCCAGTGGAAGGCAACTGCGCCCCACCTGGTGAAGACCGTCGAGAACGGCCAGGTCACCTACAGCCTGCCGCACCAGGCAAAGGTCGTCACCGACTCGGCTGGCACTGCGCTGTTCCTTGAGTACAAGGGCCGCAAGGTCGCGGACGTCTAATCGGCCTCCAAGCTGATCAGGATGTCTTCAACTGAAGAGCTTCTGAAGCGTCTCGGTGTCTTCATTGACGCCGGGACGCTTCGTCTTGCTCTGACACACCGCTCCTACGCCTACGAAAACGGCGGCATACCCACCAACGAGCGCCTTGAGTTCCTGGGTGACTCCATCCTGGGCTTCTCCGTCACCGATGCGCTGTACCGCGACAACCCCACGCTCCCCGAAGGCGACCTGGCCAAACGCCGGTCAGCCGTGGTGAGCACACGGGCCCTCGCCGGCATCGGCCGCAGCCTGGGCATCGGTGAGTACATCTACCTCGGCCAGGGCGAAAAGCTCACCGAGGGCAAGAACAAGGCCTCGATTCTGGCCGACACCATGGAAGCACTCATCGGTGCCACCTACGTGTCCAACGACATCGAGACCGCCCGCCAACTGGTGATGCGCCTCATCGGACCTCTCCTGAAGGACGCTGCGGCGCTGGGCGCCGGCACGGACTGGAAGACCAGCATCCAGGAACTTGCGGCGGGCCGCCAGCTTGGCAGCATCTACTACGCCGTCGAGGGCTCCGGTCCGGACCACGCGCGCACGTTCGTCGCCGAACTCCAGATCGGCGGAACCGCCTACGGCAAGGGTTCCGGCCACTCCAAAAAGGAAGCCGAGCAGGAAGCTGCAGCTGACGCCTGGCGGAAGCTGTCCGCCCCCTCGGATTCCGCCGCGGGCAGCTAAGCACCCGTGCCTGAACTTCCCGAAGTCGAGGTGGTCCGCCGCGGCCTGGTCAGCTGGGTCCGCGGCAGGACCATCACCGGAGTCGACGTGGTGGACCCGCGATCAGTTCGCCGGCATGCCCTGGGTCCCGAGGATTTTGCCGGGAACCTTGAAGGGGCCAAAGTCCTCGACGTCGTCCGCCGCGGCAAGTTCCTCTGGATGCCGCTGCAGGGGGACGGCGCACCGCGCCTTACTGCAGATGGCAGCGGCTCCGGGCTCCCCGCCGTCGCGCTCATGGCGCACCTTGGCATGAGCGGGCAGCTCCTGATGCAGGACAGCTCCGTCCCGGACGAGAAGCACCTGAAGGTCCGGCTGAAACTCAGCCGGGACGGAACCATGCCGGAACAGTTGCGTTTCGTGGACCAGCGGATCTTCGGCGGCCTGTTCGTCACCTCCCTCGTTCCCACGGACGACGGCGGCCCCGGCGGGAGCGCTGAGGACCCCGTGCCGGTCATCGCCGAGGAAGCGTCGCACATCGCGCGCGACCCCCTGGACCCGCATTTTTCCTTCGACACCTTTTACCGCCGGCTCCGGAAACGGAAGACCGGGCTCAAGCGCGCGCTGCTGGACCAGGGGCTCGTTTCCGGGATCGGCAACATCTACGCGGACGAGGCCCTCTGGCGGGCAAAGCTGCACTATGCCAGGCCCACCGACACCCTTCGGCGGGCCGAAGCCGAGCGCGTCCTCACTGCTGCCCGCGACGTGATGACCGACGCCTTGGCAGCCTGCGGCACCAGCTTCGATTCCCTGTACGTCAACGTCAACGGCGCATCGGGCTACTTTGAACGGTCCCTTAATGCCTACGGCAGGGAGGGTGAGGAGTGCCGGCGCTGTGCCGCCGCCGGGGTCCGCAGCTTCATGCGGCGGGAGCAGTTCATGAACCGTTCCTCCTACACCTGCCCGGTCTGCCAGCCGCGGCCGCGCAACGGCCGCTGGTGACCATTGCCGCGGCGTTGCCGAAGGCCCGAAAAGCTGCAAATCCGGGTTCCTGACCGGCTTGCCGGTAAATTTGGTGGCAAGCAGCCGCTGCCGCCACCTATGGAGATCTGAAAAACCTTGCACCTCAAAAGTCTGACCGTCCGGGGCTTCAAGTCGTTTGCGTCGGCCACGACGTTCGACTTTGAGCCTGGCGTCACGGCCGTCGTCGGGCCCAACGGCTCGGGCAAGTCCAACGTGGTGGACGCCCTGGCCTGGGTCATGGGGGAGCAGGGCGCCAAAACCCTCCGCGGCGGCAAGATGGAGGATGTCATCTTCGCCGGCACGTCCGGCCGCCCGCCGCTGGGCCGCGCGCACGTCTCGCTCACCATTGACAACACCGACGGCGCCCTCCCGATCGAATACAGCGAGGTCACCATCTCGCGGACACTGTTCCGCACCGGCGGTTCCGAGTACGCCATCAACGGCTCGGCGTGCCGACTGCTGGATATCCAGGAACTCCTTTCCGACTCCGGACTCGGCCGCGAAATGCACGTCATCGTGGGACAGGGCCAGCTGGACCGGGTTCTGCACGCCACCGCCGAGGACCGCCGGGGTTTCATTGAAGAAGCCGCCGGCATCCTCAAGCACCGGCGGCGCAAGGAAAAGACTGTCCGCAAGCTGGAGGCCATGCAGGCGAACCTCCAGCGGCTTAGCGACCTGACCGGGGAGATCCGGCGGCAGCTCACCCCGCTGGGCAAGCAGGCGGAGGTGGCGAGGCGCGCCCAGACGGTCCAGTTCGAGGTCCGTGACGCCCGCGCCAGGCTGCTGGCCGATGACCTTGTCCAGCTTCAGAACACCCTGGCGCAGGACATCGCCGACGAGTCCGCGCTGAAGGCGCGGCGCGGCGTCGTCGAATCCCAGCTTGAGGACGGACGCAGGCGGCAGGCGGCCCTGGAACAGCTCGCGGCGGAGGCCACTCCCCGGCTGAACGCGGCCCGGGACACCTGGTACCAGCTCTCAGCGGGACGGGAGCGCCTGCGTTCCCTCGCCTCCCTGGCGCAGGAGCGCTGCCGCCTGCTGGGGTCTGCTGATCCTGCACCGGATCCCGGCCGGGACCCGGAGCAGCTGGAGCGGCAGGCCGCACGGGTGCGTGCCGAACAGGCGGACCTGGAACAGGACATCCTGGCCGGGCGCGCCGCGCTGGAAGCCGCGACTGCCGCCAAGGCAGCGGCTGAGGACGCCGCCGCTGCCGAAGAGAAGCGGCTCACCGCTGCCCTCCGCGCCGCCGCCGACCGGCGCGAGGGCCTGGCCCGGCTGGCAGGCCAGGTTGCCGCCGCCCGGTCCAAGGTGGAATCCGCCCAGGCGGAAGTTGGCCGGCTCCGGGAATCCCTGGCCGCCGGCGAGGAGCGCCGCCGGCATGCCCAGACCGAGTTCACTGCGCTGGAATCGCAAGTGGCCGGCGTCGAAGACGGCGAGGAGACCCTCGACGCCGAATACGAGGATGCCAGTGCGGCCCTGGACGGCATCCTCGCCGAGATTGATGAGCTAAAGAGCACCGAGCGGGACTCCGTCCGTGAACGCGACGCGCTGAAGGCACGGCACGAAGCCCTGCAACTGGGACTTAGCCGCAAGGACGGCTCCGAGCACGTCCTTGGCGCAGGCGTGGCCGGGACCGTTGGCCCCCTCGCTGCTGCCCTGACCGTCGAACCGGGGTACGAGGCCGCAGTGGCGGCAGCCCTGGGCAGTGCATCGGATGCCATCGTGGTCCGGGACGCCCATACGGCGGCCAAACTGGTCCGCCTCCTCAAAGACGACGACGCCGGCCGGGCCACGCTGCTGCTTGAGGCTGCGGACGCTGATGGACACCCGGCTTCTATCCCTTCCGCCGCTGGCGCTGTCCTGCCGGCCGCGGCCAGGCCGGCGGCGGACCTGGTAACGGCCTCCGGAACCACGGCCGCAGCCGTGCGCACACTGCTCTCCGCCACCGCCGTCGTCGAGAACCATGACACTGCCGCGGAACTCGTCGCGATGCGCCCGGAGCTCACCGCCGTGACGCTGGCCGGCGACGTGTTCACTGCCTGGACCGTCACGGGTGGTTCCGCGAAGGCGCCCTCGCTGCTCGAGGTCCAGGCCGCCGTCGACGACGCCGCAGCCCGCCTCGCGGCGGTTACCGCCGCACTGGAACGGTGCCGCTTTGCCCTGGCCGGAGCCGAAGCGCGGCGCGCCGACGCCCAGGAACGGGCAGACGCCGCCCTGGACCGGCTGCATGAATCGGATGCGCGGCTGGCGGCGGTGGCCGAACGGCTGGGCCACCTCAACTCGGTCCTGCGCAGCGCCGTCGGGGAAAGCGAAAGACTGGCCGCGTCGCTGGCCCGCGCCGAGGCGAATATCGCCACCGAACAGGAGGCGCTGGCGACGGTGACCGCGCGCCTGGCCGCGGCCCAGGACGCGCCTATCGAAGAAGAGCCGTCCACCGGGCAGCGGGACGCACTCGCATTGGCCGCGTCCCAGGCCCGGTCCGCCGAAATGGAAGCGCGGCTCGCGCTCCGCAGCAGGGAGGAGCAGCTGACGGCCATCCGCAACAGGGCCGCCTCGCTGGAACGGGCGGCGGCCTCGGAACGTCGGGCGCGGGAACAGGCAGCCGAACGGGCCCGCCGCCGGAGGATCCAGGCCAGGCGGGCCGCCGCAGTCTCGGCCGCCGCCGCGCAGCTGATCCGGTTCAGCGACGTTTCCGTAGAGCTGGCAAGCCGGGAGCGGGACCACGCCGAACAGGTCCGCGAGCAGCGCGACCGGGAACTGGCCTATATCCGCACAGCCAATGACGCCCTGGCCCGCGAACTCGCGGAACTGACCGACTCGGTGCACCGCGACGAGCTGGCGCGCGCCCAGCAGCGGCTCCGGATCGAAGCGCTGGAAACAAAGTCGGTCGATGAGCTGGGGCTGACCGCCGACCAGCTCGTGGCGGACTACGGCCCGGACCAGCCGGTTCCCCTGCCCGCTGCCGCGTCCACGGACAAGTGGGCCGCCCTGCGGGCGCCGGTGGATGCCGAAGGACAGCCGCTCGTGGAGGGAGTGCCGTTCGTACGGGAGGAACAGGAAAAGCGGCTCCGCAAGGCGGAACGGGACCTCTCTTCCCTGGGAAAGGTCAATCCCCTGGCACTCGAGGAGTTCGCCGCGCTCGAGGAACGCCACCAGTTCCTCAGCACCCAGCTGGAGGACCTGAAGGCCAGCCGCAAGGATCTGCTGGACATCATCAAAGAAGTCGATGACCGGGTGCAGAAAGTCTTTTCGGAGGCGTTCGCCGACACCTCGGCCCAGTTTGTGCGGGTCTTCGGCCGGCTCTTTCCCGGCGGCGAAGGCAGGCTGGTACTGACCGATCCCACCGACATGCTCACCACCGGCATCGAGGTGGAAGCCCGGCCCGCCGGGAAGAAGATCAAGCGGCTGTCCCTGCTGTCCGGCGGTGAGCGGTCCCTGACCGCGGTGGCCCTGCTCGTGGCCATCTTCAAGGCCCGGCCCTCGCCGTTCTATGTCATGGATGAGGTAGAAGCGGCCCTTGACGACACCAACCTGGGCCGGCTCATCACGATCTTTGAAGAGCTCCGGGAATCCAGCCAGCTGATCGTGATCACGCACCAGAAACGGACCATGGAGGTCGCCGACGCCCTCTACGGCGTGACCATGCGCGGCGACGGCGTGTCCACCGTCATCAGCCAGCGGCTGGGAGCGGACGTCTAGGCGGACGCCAAGCGCCCCGGCTGCTTGTGAGAAGCTAGGGGTGTGAATGACATTATCCCCATTCTTCTGCCCATTCTTGCTGCCCTGGTGGTCATCGGCGGGCTGATTCCGGTCCTCATGAAGGCCCGGAAATCCGGCACGCAGTACCCAAGCACCCGGGACGCCAACGATCCCGTCGAGCCCCGCGCAGGCGGCGGGACCCTCCTCGAGGACCGTCCCGCCGCGCCGGCGCCCGCCGACCGGAAGGCGCCGGACGGCGTCGACCTCGAAAGGCTGGAAGCCGAGGTCCCGGATGACGCGGCCGGGCTTGAGACCATCGCGGTGGAAACCCCGCTGCCCGTGGCCGGCCGGCTCACCCGCCTCCGTGAGCGCCTGGTCAAGTCCAACAACGTCCTGGGCAAGGGCCTGCTGGCGCTGCTCTCCAGCGACAGGATCGATGAGAACGTCTGGGATGAGGTGGAGGAAACCCTGCTCCTGGCGGATCTTGGCACGGAACCCACCATGCAGCTCGTGGACGCGCTCCGCGAACGCGTCAAGGTGCTCGGTGCGCGCGATCCCGAGCACGTCAAGGCCCTGCTCCGCGAAGAGCTCATCAAGATCGTGGACCCGTCCATGGACCGGAGCCTGCGGATCGACCGGCACGCGGACCGTCCCGCGGTCATGATGGTGGTGGGCGTCAACGGCGTGGGCAAGACCACCACGGTGGGCAAGCTGGCCCGTGTCCTCGTCGCGGAGGATAAGGACGTCCTGCTCGGTGCCGCGGACACCTTCCGTGCGGCCGCCTCCGAGCAGCTGGCCACCTGGGGGCAGCGCGTGGGGGTTCCCACCGTGAAGTCCGGTATCGACGGTGCAGATCCGGCGTCGGTGGCGTACGAGGCCGTCAAGGCCGGCATCGACCAGGAAGTCGACGTCGTCATGATCGACACCGCAGGCCGGCTGCAGAACAAGGTCGGGCTGATGGACGAGCTCGGCAAGGTCAAACGCGTCGTGGAAAAGCTGGCAGAGGTGGATGAGGTCCTCCTGGTGCTGGACGCCACCACCGGCCAGAACGGGCTGAACCAGGCGCGCGTCTTCGCTGAAGTCGTCAACATCACCGGCATCGTGCTGACCAAGCTGGATGGCACCGCGAAGGGCGGCATCGTCGTCGCCATCCAGAAGAGCCTCGGCGTGCCCGTGAAGCTCATTGGACTCGGTGAAGGCGCCGACGACCTCGCACCATTCGAGACCGAGGGGTTCGTCGACGCCCTCCTGAACTGAAAGCAGGTTAGGCTGGCTGCTTCTGCACCGTCTCCCGGGCGGCCAGCCAGCCGAGGGCGGCGACCAGCAGCACAGCCCCTGTGGCAGCGAAGGCCCAGCTGTAGCCAAACCGGTCCGCCAGGAGCCCGACCAGCACAGGCCCGAGGATGGCACCGATATCGGACGTCATCTGGAAGGCCGCCAGCACGGGGCCGCCCGAGCGCTCGCGGCCGATCACATCGGCAACCGCGGCCTGCTGCGCCGGGTTGAGCATGCCGGCTCCTATCCCGGCCAGGATCGACGCCGCCAGGAACCATCCCAAATCGTGGGTGAGCCCGATTCCAGCGGTGGCCGCGCCCGTGACTAACAGGCCGGCCACCATCATGGGCTTCCTGCCCAGGCTGTCCGCCAGCCTCCCCGACACGGTCAGGGCGAGGGCGTTGCCGGCGGCGAAGACAGCCAGCGCCCAGCCGGCCGCCTCCGGCCCGGACCCCAGGGCCGTGACGGCGAACAGCGGCACCGTTGCCATGCGCACACCGAATGTCGCCCACCCGTTGGCGAAACTGGAGAGCATGGCAGCCCGGTAGGCGCTGTCGCCGATCGCCTCCTTGAGTTTCATGGCCGGTGCGCCGCCCGCCTGTCCGCGGGCTGAGCCGGGAACATGGCTGAGCTGCGTCTGCACCACCAGGGCCGCCAGGACCAGCGCTCCGGCGTAGGCCAGGAACGGGATGCGCAGGCCGAGGCCGGCCAGCAGGCCGCCGACAACCGGCCCGCAGACGTTGCCGATCAGGAAAGCCGACGCGTAGGCTCCCGACACCCTGCCGCGGCTCTCCGGCGGAGCGAGCCTGACCACCAGCGCCATCGACGCCACGGTGAACATGACCGATCCCGCACCGCCCAGCCCGCGGAACACCAGCAGCTGCCAGTAGTTTTGGGCGAAGGCGCACGCCGCGGTGGACGCCGCCACGATGAGCAGGCCTGCCACGTAGATCGGGCGCTCGCCCAGCCGGCCGATGAGCGCCCCGCCGGCGGGGGCGAACAGCAGCCGCATGAACGCAAAGATACTGACGATGACGGCGGCGGCCGTCGCTCCGACGTCGAACGTGGTGGCGAACTGCGGCAGCACCGGGGCCACCAGGCCAAAGCCCAGGGCTATAAGGAATGCTGCGACGAGCATCACCTTGATGTCACGGGGCAGCGGAGCGCCGTCGGGGCGGCGGACCGCACTGAACCGGAGTTTTCCCGCGGCGTTACGGGGGAGTGGGGGCATGTTGCGGGGGATCCTTGCAAAACGGGCGGAACGGGCGTTTGGGGCGGCTGAAACATAACCGTAACAAGCAGGATATGCACCATTTACGTCAGGGAGGTTGATGTAACAGACCGGCAATCTAAATCCTCAGCCAGCGAAACACACCGGGGCAAAACTTGATTCAGGACGCAAAAGGCGTTGGGCAGGCGGATCACTCCGCGCATTCGATCAAGAGAGGACGTGCACCATGGAACTTACCGCAGGTCACGTATGGCTCATGGTGGCGGCGGCACTTGTGCTGTTCATGACACCAGGTCTGGCATTTTTCTACGGCGGCATGACGCGCGCCAAGGCTGCACTGAACATGATGATGATGAGCTTCATCTCCATCGGCATGGTCGGCGTGGTGTGGGTACTCTGGGGCGCATCGATGAGCTCCGGTGAGGGATTCCTGCAGATGGTCGGGAACCCGTTCGCCACCTTCGGCCTTGAGGGCATCAACACCCCTGACGGACTCATCAAGGTCGGTTACGCAGCCACCTTCGCCATCATCACCGTCGCCCTCATCAGCGGCGCCATTGCAGACCGCGCCAAGTTCGGCGCCTGGAGCGTCTTCGTCCCCGTCTGGGTCACGCTGGTCTACTGCCCCCTCGCCTACATGGTCTGGGGTGGCGGCCTCTTCGGCCCCGAAGGCGCCATCGGCAAGGCCCTCGGCCCGGCCATCGACTTCGCCGGCGGTACCGTGGTGCACATCAACGCCGGTGTTGCCGCGCTGATCCTGGTCCTCATCATCGGCAACCGCAAGGGCTTCGGCAAGGACCCGAACCACCGCCCGCACAACATTCCGTTCGTCATGCTCGGCGCGGCCATCCTGTGGTTCGGCTGGTTCGGCTTCAACGGCGGCGCCGCCACCACCGCGGAACAGGGCGGCCTGATCTGGATCAACACCCTGGCTGCCCCCGCCGCCGCGATGCTTGGCTGGCTGGTCACCGAACGCATCCGTGACGGCCACCCCACCTCGCTGGGTGCCGCCTCCGGTGTTGTCGCCGGCCTCGTCGCCATCACCCCGGCTTGTGCAAACGTCAGCCCGGTCGGTGCCCTTGGACTGGGCGTGGTAGCCGGTGTGGCCTCTGCACTCGCTGTCGGCCTGAAGTTCCGCTGGGGCTTCGATGACTCCCTGGACGTCGTGGGCGTCCACCTCGTCTCCGGCATCATCGGCACCGTGGCCCTGGGCTTCATCGCCCTGCCGACCGACGGGGTCGGCGGCGGCCTCTTCTACGGCGGCGGTTTCGCCCAGCTGTGGGCACAGGTGGCAGCAGCCGGCATCGCCATCGCATACTCGGCGGTCCTGACCACGATCATCGCACTGGCCATCCACAAGACCATGGGCTTCCGCGTCTCGCAGGAGCAGGAAGCAGTGGGCGTGGACCTCAGCCTGCACGCCGAAACGGCTTACGAATTCGGCGTCGGCGGCCACGGCGGCAGCTTCCAGCCCCTGCACGAGCTGATCACCGGCAAGGTCCCGGCCACCGGCGGACAGACCAGCGGCACGGATGCGCTTCCCGCAGCCACCGATGGCAAGAAGGCAGAAGAAGTAACAGGCAAGGAAAGCGTGGGGGCATGAAACTGATCACAGCAATCGTTCGTCCGGAGAAGCTCGAAACGATCCGCGAAGGCCTGGAGGCCTACGGGGTCCAGGGCCTGACCGTCAGCGCAGCCAGCGGTTACGGACGGCAGCGCGGCTACACCGAGGTCTACCGCGGCGCCGAGTACAACGTGGACCTGCTGCCCAAGATCCGCGTTGAGGTGCTGGCCACGGACGAACAGGCTGACGACATCCTGGATGTCATCATCGCCAGCTCCAACACGGGCCGCGCCGGCGACGGCAAGGTCTGGACGGTCGATGTCTTCGAAGCAGTGCGGGTGCGCACGGGTGAACGCGGCGTAGCCGCCATCTAGCACCGGAAACCAGCCCAACGCAGCGGGAGGGCCGGTCACCTTACCTGGGTGACCGGCCTTCTCCGCTTTTAAGCAGGCCCCTGCGAGCCCGCCCGGTATTCCTCGAGCGGAACCTTGCCCGCTTCCCAGGCCGCAAGCACCGGCTCCACGATCCGCCAGCACTCTTCCGCGGTGTCACCCCGGACGGACAGCAGGGGGTCCCCGGTCAGGACGCCCTCCAGCACCTCCCCGTAGGGCAGCAGGTCTGAGGCGTTGAGCTCGGCCACGAGGGCGGCCCGGTCCAGGCTGAAGATGTCCCCCGGCCCGTTAACATCGACGTCGAGCTCCAGGGTGTCCGGGCCGAAACCGATCCGCAGGGTGTTCGGGGTGTCCCTGCCTGTGAAGCCGGCGGGAAGGTGCGGAACCGGCCGGAAGGTCACCACCGCTTCCTTGCGCTTGGTCCCCAGGGCCTTGCCTGAGCGGAGGATGAACGGCACGCCCTTCCAGCGCCAGTTGTCAATCTTCACCTGCACCTCGGCCAGCGTCTCGGTGTTCCGGTCCGGGTCCACCCCCTCCTCGGCGGCGTAGTCGGGGACGTCCTTGCCGCCCAGGCTTCCGGCCAGGTAGCGCGCCCGGACCGTGCTCTCCGTGTAGGGCTGCCTGATGCTGCTGGCCCGCAGCACTGCGGCGACGGCATCGCGGAGGTCGCGCTCGCCGATGGTGGCCGGCGGCTCAATGGCCAGCAGTGCCATGATCTGCAGCAGATGGCTCTGGATCATGTCGCGCAGGGCGCCGGCGCCGTCGTAGTAGCGGGCGCGCCCCGCAAGGGCCAGGTCCTCCTCGAAGATGATCTCCACCTTGGCAATGTGGTCGCGGCTCCAGACCGGCTCCAGGAAATTATTGGCAAACCGGAGGCCGAGGATATTCAGGACTGTGGCCTTGCCCAGGAAGTGGTCAACGCGGTGGATGTGGTCCTCGGGGACCAGGGTCAGGAGGGTCCGGTTGAGTTCACGCGCCGATTCCTCCCCGGAGCCGAAGGGCTTCTCCATCACCAGGCGTGTTCCGGCGGGGACCTGTTCCGGACGCAGGATTTCACAGGCCTTCTGGCTCACCTGCGGCGGCAGCGCGAAGTAGACGGCGACCGGCCCCTCAAGATCGGCCAGGAGCTGCGCGAGTGGGCCGTCGGCGGTGACGTCCGCTTGGCGGTATTCCGTCGATTTTTCCATGGCGGCCAGTGCGTCCTTGCCGGCGTCGTCCGCCGACTGGGCGGCCGCCTCAAAAGCTCTGTGCACGCGCTCCCGCCACTGTTCCGGCGACCATGGGTCCGAGCCGGCACCCACAAGCTTCAGGCCGCCGGCACGGCCTTTGGCCACGAGCCTGGCCAGGCCGGGAAGGAGGAGCCGGCCGGTAAGATCGCCGGAGGCACCGAGGATGAGCAGGGTTTTCACAGTCGTTTGGCTCGTCACCCTGCCAGCATGCCACCTGTAAGGCTGACTTGATACCCTAGATAGTCGAGTCCCGTACATCCACTGAAAGAAGTGCACGGCGCGTGTTCAATTCACTCTCTGACCGGTTGACAGCAACCTTCAAGAACCTCCGCGGCAAGGGCCGCCTCACCGAGGCAGATGTCGACGCCACGGTCCGCGAGATCCGGCGCGCCCTGCTGGATGCGGATGTTGCCGTGCCCGTGGTCCGCGAGTTCACCGGGCAGGTCCGTGAGCGCGCACTCGGCGCCGAGGTTTCGGGGGCGCTGAACCCCAGCCAGCAGATCGTGAAGATCGTCAACGAGGAGCTCGTTGAAATTCTCGGCGGCGAGACCCGCCGAATCCGGATGGCCAAGACGGGCCCCACCATCATCATGCTTGCCGGCCTCCAGGGCGCGGGCAAGACCACCCTGGCCGGAAAGCTGGCCAAGTGGCTCAAGGCCCAGGGCCACAGCCCCATCCTCGTTGCCTGTGACCTTCAGCGCCCGAACGCCGTGACCCAGCTGCAGGTTGTGGGCCAGCGCGCCGGCGTTCCCGTCTTCGCCCCGCACCCGGGCGCCACCTCCGAACTGGAGCACCCGGCCGGCGACCCCGTCGCCGTCGCCCGTGCCGGCGTCGAGGAAGCACGCCAGAAGCTGCACGACGTCGTCATCGTGGACACCGCCGGCCGCCTCGGCGTCGACGCCGACATGATGGAGCAGGCGCGCCAGATCCGCCGGGCCATCGTGCCCAACGAAGTCCTCTTCGTCATCGACTCGATGATCGGCCAGGACGCCGTCAACACGGCCACGGCGTTCGATGAGGGCGTGAACTTCACCGGCATCGTGCTGTCAAAGCTCGACGGCGACGCCCGCGGCGGTGCAGCGCTGTCCGTCTCGTCGGTCACCGGCAAGCCGGTTATGTTCGCCTCGACCGGTGAAAGCCTGGACGACTTCGAGCTCTTCCACCCGGACCGGATGGCCTCGCGCATCCTGGACATGGGTGACGTCCTCTCGCTGATTGAGCAGGCGGAAAAGTCCTGGGACAAGGAAGAAGCCGCCCGGATGGCGAAGAAGTTCGCCGACCAGGAAGACTTCACCCTGGACGACTTCCTCGCCCAGATGCAGCAGATTCGCAAAATGGGCTCCATGAAGAAGATGCTCATGATGATGCCCGGTGCCCAGAACATCCGGCAGCAGCTGGAGCAGTTCGACGAGCGCGAAATCGACCGGGTGGAGGCTATTGTCCGCTCGATGACCCCGCATGAGCGGCTGGCCCCGAAGATCATCAACGGTTCGCGACGGGCCCGTATCGCCCGCGGCTCGGGCGTGCACGTCTCGGAGGTCAACGGCCTGCTGGAGCGCTTCGGCCAGGCCCAGAAGATGATGAAGAAGATGGCCCAGGGCGGCGGCATGCCGGGCATGCCCGGAATGCCTGGCATGGGTGGCGGCGGTGCCCGCAAGGGCGGCAAGAACGCGCCCAAGAAGAAGGCGCGCTCAGGCAATCCCGCCAAGGCGGCGCAGGAGCTCCGCGAAGCGGAGGCCAGGCGTGCGGCCGGGGCGAAGGCCGTGCCCACCGGAGCGGCCTTCGGGCAGCAGTCCGGCGACTTCGATCCCTCCCAGCTGAACCTTCCCAAGGGCTTCGACAAGTTCCTGGGCGGCAAATAGGGCGCTCGGTCATGTCGGCCAGCGCCGGTGTCAGACCGCTGCCATAGGGTTGGGTCATGCATAAGCAGCGGGTAGTCTTCGTCCACGGTGCCGGTAGCTTCGGCTCCGCGGCGTGGCCGCGCCAGCATGGCATGGCTCTGCAGTATGACGCCCTCTTTCTGCGGCGCCACGGTTTTGACGCCGAGGCAGAGCCGCTGGAAACCGACTTCGCCGAGGACGCCCGCATCGTGCTGCAATCGCTGGCCGACGACGGCCGGGGGGCCGCCGGGGGCCACGTGGTTGCGCACTCGCAGGGCGCAATCGCCGCGATGATGGCCGCCGTCGAACGCCCTGATCTGGTCTTCTCGCTGACGCTTGTGGAGCCGGCCTGCCTGTCGCTCACCGCGGATTTGCCGGCTACCGCCGCTCACCGTGCCCTGATGGAGCCGCTGTTCGACGTCCGGCACCAGCTCGGCGACGACGATTACGAACGCGAATTTTTACGCCGGGCGTTCGCTGCGGACACCCCGGAGCCCAGTACGCCGGAGGCGAAGCGTGCTGCCAGGCGGCTTCGCCTGCAGGCACCTCCGTGGCAGGCGCCGCTGCAGATCGTGCCCGGTGTTCCCACGCTGGTCCTCACCGGCGGCTGGGAGCCGCTGTATGAGGAGATCGCGGGCTACCTGCGCGAGACCGGTGCCCTGCACCGCATCGCTGCGGGAGGGCACCGGCCCCACGACTCACCGGAGGGCGACCGGCACATCAGGCTGTTTATCGCCGAGGTCAGCCGGCGGCAGCAGCCCAAAGCGTCCTGATTACGACCGGCGGGCCGATTCCGGCAGCCGCAGCTCCGGCAGGTACACCTTTCCGCCGGCAGCGAGGAATTCCTCGCTCTTCTCGCGCATGCCTTCCGCCATCTCGGCGAGGGCGGCCTGCGCTTCCGCAGAGCCGTACTCGTTACGGATGTCCTGGCTGATGCGCATGGAACAGAACTTGGGTCCGCACATCGAGCAGAAGTGCGCCGTCTTCGCAGGCTCCGCGGGCAGCGTCTCGTCGTGGAAGGACTCGGCAGTCACCGGATCCAGCGAAAGCGCGAACTGGTCGCGCCACCGGAACTCGAACCGGGCCTTGGACAGCGCATCGTCCCGCTCGTTCGCGCCGGGGTGGCCCTTGGCAAGGTCGGCCGCATGGGCAGCGATCTTGTACGTGATGACGCCGGTCTTGACGTCATCCTTGTTGGGCAGGCCCAGGTGTTCCTTGGGCGTGACGTAGCACAGCATGGCGGTGCCGTAGCGGGCGATTTCCGTGGCGCCGATGGCCGAGGTGATGTGGTCGTAGCCCGGGGCGACGTCTGTCACCAGCGGTCCCAGGGTGTAGAAGGGCGCACCCTTGCAGAGCTCCTGCTGGCGTTCCACGTTCTCACGCACCAGATGGAACGGGATGTGGCCCGGGCCTTCCACCATCACCTGCACGTCGTACTCCCAGGCGCGCTGGGTCAGCTCGGCCAGGGTATCCAGTTCGGCGAACTGCGCGGCATCGTTGGCGTCCGCCGTCGCGCCCGGCCGCAGCCCGTCGCCCAGCGAGAAGGCGACGTCGTACTTGGCGAAAATCTCGCAGAGCTCGTCAAAGTGGGTGTACAGGAAGTTCTCCTGGTGGTGCGCCAGGCACCAGCCGGCCATGATCGAGCCGCCGCGCGAAACGATGCCGGTGACGCGGTTCGCCGTAAGGGGCACATACCGCAGCAGCACTCCGGCGTGGATGGTCATGTAGTCCACGCCCTGCTCGCATTGCTCGATCACGGTGTCACGGAAAATTTCCCACGTCAGCGCGTTCGCTTCGCCGTTGACCTTTTCCAGCGCCTGGTAGATCGGCACCGTGCCGATAGGGACGGGGGAGTTGCGGATGATCCACTCCCGCGTGGTGTGGATGTCATCACCCGTGGACAGGTCCATCACGGTGTCCGCGCCCCACTGGGTGGCCCACTGCAGCTTGTCCACCTCCTCCGCGATGGAGCTGGTCACAGCTGAGTTGCCGATGTTGGCGTTGATCTTCACCAGGAATGCCTTGCCGATGATCATGGGCTCGGATTCGGGGTGGTTGATGTTGCTGGGGATGATGGCCCGCCCGGCGGCGAGTTCGCTGCGGACCAGTTCCACGTCGCAGTTTTCGCGGAGGGCCACAAAGCGCATTTCGGGGGTGATGATGCCCTGCCGTGCATAGTGCATCTGCGTTACGGTTTTGCCCTCCGCCCCGCGGCGGGGCACCGGCCTGGCGCCCTTCCACTCGGCCGAAGCCGCGCCGCGGCGCACGGCCGACTTGCCGTCGTCGAGCAGGTTCCGTTCGCGTCCGTCGTACGTTTCCGTGTCTTCCCGTGCCTGGATCCATTCCGCACGGAAGGGTGCGAGGCCCACCACCGGGTCGCTGCCCGGTCCCGCCGTGCGGTAAACGCGCAACGGCTCATTCTGCTCACCGTTCGGTGACGGCTCCAGGGCGATTTCCGTTACCGGAACACGCAGGCCGTCGCCTTCGAGATAGGCCAGTGAATGGGATTTCAGCGACTGCGTGACGGATTCTGATCCGCTTTGGGCTGATTCATTTTGGGCAGGGGTCAGCTGTGATTTCTGGGTGCTCAATTTACTGCTCACTTCCTTCGCCGGCATTACCCGGACAGGTTCGACGGTCGCAGGCTGCGTCAGCCTGATCTCAGCCCCTGCAAGGGCACCCGTGTGGTCGTTAGACGAAGCTACCACAGCCCGGATTGTGCCTGTCCATCTGTGAAGGAGGCCAAAGCTGCGGCCTAAGCTGGTGGAATGGCGCACATTATTGAATTCAGCGGCACTGTGCTCACAGCGGCGGATGAGGAACGCCGGGGGCTCTGGGCTGTGGACGGGAAACTGACGTTCAACCCGCCAGGCCAACGGCCTGATGCCGTCCTGGACGGCTGGGTCCTGCCCGGATTCGTGGACGCCCACTGCCATGTCGGCCTCGGTCCGGGCGGTCCGGTGGACGACGCCGTGGCGTATGACCAGGCCATGACGGACCGCGACGCCGGCACGCTCCTGGTGCGGGATGCGGGGGTGGTCAGCGACACCCGCTGGCTGCAGCAGAGGCCTGACGCGCCGCGCATCATCCGGGCGGGCCGGCACGTTGCCAGGTCCCGCCGCTACCTTCGGAACTTCGCCGTCGAAGTTGAACCGGATGGCCTCGTCGAGGCGGTGCGCAAGCAGGCGCGGCAAGGTGACGGCTGGGTCAAGCTGGTGGGGGACTGGATCGACCGCCCGGCCGGTGACCTCGCGCCGTCGTTTCCGGCCGCCGCGGTGCGTGACGCTGTCCGGGCAGCCCATGACGAGGGAGCCAGGGTCACGGCGCACTGTTTCGGCGAGGACACGCTGGATGACATGCTCGACGCCGGCATCGACTGCATTGAGCACGCCACCGGGCTGCTGCCCAGGCACATTCCCCGCTTCATCGAGCAGCAGGTGCCGATCGTTCCCACGCTCATCAACATCGCCACCTTCCCCGACATTGCGGATCAGGCCGAACCTAAGTTCCCACAGTATGCCGCACACATGCGCGCACTCTGGGCCCGCCGTCGCGAGCGTGTCCTGGAAGCGTACGAGGCCGGCATCGAAATCTATGCGGGAACTGACGCCGGCAGCGTGATCCGGCACGGCCGCATTGCCGACGAAATCCTCGAACTGCATGCAGCGGGGCTGCCGGCCGCAGCGGCGCTGGATGCCGCCTGCTGGCGGGCGCGCCGGTGGCTGGGAGCCGATGGGGTAGCGGAGGGGGCAGACGCCGACGTGGTGGTCTGCCGCGAGGACCCGCGCACCGTGCCGGAAACCATCCGCAACCTGGGGAATGTGATCTTGCGGGGCGGGATCGTCCGTTAGGAATAAATTGAAGCTTCAAGTAATTTAGAGATGTAAAGACTGCCGAAGTCCGGCGGTCCGGACACTCGGGAGTATTCAATGACAGCAGCAGTCAGCAGCCAGGACTTGCTTCCTGCCGACCTCACCATGGGCACCGTCATGCTCAAGGTGGGCGACATGAAGCTCATGACCGACTACTACCAGCGCGCCCTCGGCCTCGACGTTATCGCCGAGCAGGACGGCGGTCTCTACCTTGGCCGGCTGAAGACGCCGCTGGTGCACCTCGCCCCCGCGCCGGGACTCAACATCCCCGGCCGCGGTGAAGCCGGCCTCTTCCACACCGCCCTCCTGTTCGAGGACCAGTCCTCCCTCGCCGCCACTATTGCCAGTGCGGCCCGGTATGAGCCGCAGTCCTTCGTGGGAAGTGCCGACCATCTGGTGAGCGAGGCGTTTTATTTCACTGATCCGGAAGGCAATGGGATCGAACTCTACTGGGACCGGCCCCGCGAGGCCTGGTCCTGGGACGGTAAGAACGTGGTCATGGACAACGTCGCGCTGCCGCCGCAGAAGTACCTGCAGGACCACCTCACGCAGGAATCCGTCGTCGGCCAGCACGGCGCCGGCGCGGAGGTGGGGCACGTCCACCTGCAGGTGGGGGACGTGCAGTCCGCCCACGAATTCTACGTCGGCACCCTGGGGTTCGAAAAGACGGCGGGTTGGCACGGCCAGGCCCTCTTCGTGTCGGCCGGCGGCTACCACCACCACATGGCCATGAACGTTTGGAACAGCCGCGGCGCCGGACCTCGCCGCGACACTCTCGGCCTCGGCGAGGTCCTCATCGAAGTCCCTTCCGGCGACGACGTCGGCGCTTTGGCCGACCGGCTGAGGGCAGCCGGCGTCGGATCACACCACACCGGTGCCGAGCTCCGCTTCGAGGACCCGTGGCGCAACCGGCTCCGGGTCGCTGTCCGGTAAGCGCCGCTGTTCGAAAATTCTGCGCGCTGAGCCGGGCCGACCCGGTTGGGTTAGGCTGACATCCGAAGGGCCCCAGCGCTGCCGGGGCATGCACCGCCAACGGAATGAGGACGAATCCATGGGCTTCACCGAAGTGTTTGTCGCCACCCACAATGACGCCCTCAAGCGCGCAGAGGCGCTGGAAGGCGGCGCCGCCGCCGGTGACGGCATCCGCATCGCCGGCATCAGCGATTTCGAGATTGAACAGCTCGGTGACTTTGCCGGCGCCGCTGTGCACGCCGCAGGGGCTGACTACGAGCTGGCCATGGTGGACGTGGCCAGCGACTCCCTCCTCGGCGTGCCCGCGGCCATGGTCAGGGCGCTGGCGGAGCTCCTCACCTATGAGTCCGAGGGTGAGGGCAACGTTCTGGACGAGGTCGCCGAGCGCTGGGCAGCCGAGGATGACATGCCGTTCGGCGCCGGGGAGGCACGGAAGTACGTCCAGCAGCTGGCAGAGCTCGCCGGTACCGTGGACGAAAGCAGCAGGACCGGGCTCTACGTCTGGTCTTCCTAGCCGGCGATGGGAGCGGGTCCTCGTGTCAAGTCGAAATAACGCGGACGATCTGGCACAATGAACAGGTACTCGATCTGCGTGGCCCCTCTCTCCGCGTCTGGATCCTGTCCTTTTCGAACCCCCAAGTACGGCCCGCCCCACGGGTGCAGAACGCGGGTTCAACCCCGTTTCAGAAACAGGAGTGACCACAAAAGTGGCCGTAAAGATTCGCCTTAAGCGCTTCGGTAAGATGCGCGCACCGTACTACCGCATCGTTGTCGCCGACTCGCGCACCAAGCGTGATGGCCGTGCCATCGAAGAGATCGGCAAGTACCACCCCACCGAGGAGCCCTCATACATCGAGGTCAACTCCGAGCGTGCCCAGTACTGGCTGTCCGTCGGCGCGCAGCCTTCGGAGCAGGTTGCCGCGATCCTCAAGATCACCGGCGACTGGCAGAAGTTCAAGGGTCTGCCGGGCCAGGAAGGCACCCTGAAGACCAAGGCCGACAAGGAAGCATTCGTTGCTCCGGAGAAGGGTTCCGTAATCATCCCGGAAGCCATCACCAAGAAGGCCAAGGCATCGGAAGCCCCCGCCGAGGCTGAAGCAGAGACCACCGAGGCTGAGTAAATTGCTGGCAGAAGCGCTCGAACACCTTGTCCGCGGCATTGTCGACTCCCCTGAGGACGTCAAGGTCAGTGCCAAGAACAACCGCCGCGGGGATACCCTCGAGGTGCGCGTTCACCAGGAAGACCTCGGACGGGTAATCGGACGCCAGGGACGCACCGCGCGTGCACTGCGCACTGTCGTGGCGGCACTGGCGGATGGCGAGCAGGTCCGGGTCGACGTCGTCGACACCGACCGCCGCCGGTAACGCGCCTGCAGCACTTGCCTTAACGTCCGGCCCCTCCACCAGTTCCTGGTGGAGGGGCCGGACTGCTTTGGGCCCTCACGCCTGCGCGCGTGCCCAGGTCCCGCGAAAATCCCCCACGTATCCACGCAGCCCAAACAGAGGAACACATGCAGCTTCAGGTGGCCCGTATCGGCAAGCCCCACGGAATCCGCGGCGAGGTGACCGTCCAGGTGCTCACCGACGCGCCAGAGGACCGGTTCGTCCCCGGCACCGAGTTCGTGGTGGAGCCGGCCTCGGCCGGGCCGCTCACCGTGCGCAGTGCCCGCTGGAACAAGGACATCCTCCTGCTCGGCTTCCAGGAAGTCGCTGACCGCAACCGTGCGGAAACGCTCCGCGGCGCCAAGCTGTTCATCGAGACCGAGGAGCTGGACGAGGACGCCGACGAAGGCTGGTACGAGCACGAACTTGTCGGCCTTGAGGCGCGCGTCGGCGCGCAGCCGGTGGGCAAGGTCACCGCCCTCAACACCATGCCCGTGCAGGACCTGCTCGTCGTCGAAACACCCGAGGGCAAGGAAATCCTCATCCCCTTCGTGGAACAGATCGTCCCGGAAGTGAACATCGAGGACGGTTATGTCCTGCTCACCCCGCCGGCAGGCCTGTTCGAAATCAACGAGGAAGGCGCCGACGACCCTGAAACCAGGGGTTCGGACTCTGCCGAAGACGACGCCGAGCCGGAGGCCAAAGCGTAGATGAGAATCGACGTCGTCAGTATTTTTCCCGAGTACCTGGCACCGCTGGACCTGTCGCTCATCGGCAAGGCCCGCCAGGACGGGCTGCTGGACCTGAACGTGCACGATCTCCGCTCGTTCACAACGGACCGCCACCGCACCGTGGACGACACCCCGTACGGGGGCGGCGCCGGTATGGTGATGAAGGCCGAGCCGTGGGCGCAGGCGCTTGAGTCCGTGGCGGCTGCCCGGCCTGCCGGCGCAGCCAGGCCCGTGCTGATCGTCCCGTCCCCGGCGGGGGAGCGGTTCAACCAGGCACTGGCGTACGAGCTGGCCGAGGAGGAGCAGCTGGTGTTCGCCTGCGGGCGCTACGAAGGCATCGACGAGCGCGTCATTGAATGGGCCGCAGAGCACTTCACGGTGCGCCCGGTCAGCCTTGGCGACTACGTCCTCAACGGCGGTGAAGTGGCCGTGCTGGCCATGGTGGAAGCCATCGGCCGGCTGCTTCCGGGGGTCGTGGGCAATCCCGAGTCCCTCGTGGAGGAGTCGCATTCGGACGGGCTGCTCGAGTACCCGGTCTACACGAAGCCCTCAGTTTGGCGCGACCGGGAGGTCCCGGCCGTCCTGCTGAGCGGCAACCACGGCAAGATCGCGCAGTGGCGGCGGCATGAGCAGTACCGCAGGACGGCCGAACGCCGTCCTGACCTGCTGCGGACGTTCGACGCCGGGGCCCTGCCCCGCGCGGACCGCGCGGCTCTCGCGGACCTGGGGTACGACGTCGTCGACGGTCACCTCCGGCTCCGTGATTAACCAATCCGTGCCACATGTGGCAAAATTAATCCTTGTGTCTGCTGGGTCCGCGCCTGCCACAGGGGGAGCGTAGCCAACAGCAAGGCACCCCGGTGCTGCCAAACGGTGGCGGGACCGGACTTCAACACTTCGGCGGCAATTCCCGGAACTTGTCCGGGCTTGGCCGCCGTGACCCAAAGTGGATGACCTGTGGCGTTCACCAGGAGTGGATCAATGCATATCCTCGATTCCGTAGATGCAGCCTCGCTGCGCACCGACGTTCCCGAGTTCCGCGCGGGTGACACCCTCAAGGTTCACGTGAACATCATCGAAGGCAAGAACTCCCGTGTCCAGGTGTTCCAGGGCTTCGTCCTGGGCCGCCAGGGTGACGGCATCCGCGAAACCTTCACCGTCCGCAAGGTTTCCTTCGGTGTCGGCGTTGAACGTACCTTCCCGGTGCACTCCCCGATCATCGAAAAGATCGAGGTTGTCACCAAGGGTGACGTCCGCCGCGCCAAGCTTTACTACATGCGCGCACTGCGCGGTAAGGCTGCGAAGATCAAGGAAAAGCGCGACTTCAGCACCGCCAAGTAAGTCCAGCCGGACTTTCACGGCGGGTCCTGACCCCGTGTCCGGCCAGCGCCGGAGCCATCCGCAACAGCGCCACAGGATACGGATTATGGACCAGACAAAACGCCAGCCAGGGAAACCCGGCTGGCGTTTTGCGTTGCTGGCAGTGCTGGCCGCTGTCCTGGTCAGCGGGCTGATCCGCTCGCTCTGGCTGGACGTGTATTACATTCCGTCCGCTTCCATGGAGCCGCTGTTCGGCACCGGCGACAGGATCCTGGTATCCCGCACGGCCTTCCAGTCCGAACCGATCCGCCGCGGCGACGTCGTCGTTTTCGACGGCCGCGGTTCGTTCGCCCCGCTGAACAGCGGAAAAGGCCCGCTGCAGGAAGCGGCGGCCGCAGCGGGGCACTGGCTGGGACTCACCGGCAGTGATACTACATATGTGAAGCGGGTCATCGGGCTTCCCGGCGACCGCGTGGTCTGTTGCGACGCCGGCAAACGCCTCACAGTCAACGGTCAGCCACTCGTGGAACCCTATCTGTATGAGGGCGACGCAGCGAGCACCCAGAAGTTTGACGTAACCGTTCCGGAGGGCAGGCTGTGGCTGCTCGGCGACCACCGTTCCGTCTCCGCGGACTCCCGCAGCCTGCTGGGGGCGCCCGGCGGCGGCATGGTGCGGCTGGACAGGGTGATCGGCAGGCCGGTACAGATTCTCTGGCCGCTTGATAGATTTGCGTCAGTGGCACGGCCGCCGCTGGCGGCCCAAACAACAACAAAGGACGGACAGTAGATGCCGGAAATCGATCCCGGGAGTTCAGAGCCGCGGCAGACTGCTGCGGGGCCGGGACGGCATGCCGCCCAAGAGCCCGTTCCGGAAGCTCCGGCCCCCGGCGCAAGCGGCGGCCCCGAACCGGCGTCGGCTGCTCCCGCCGGTGCCCGCCGCCAGGAAAAGCGCCATGCCCGCAACCCCTTCCTGCTGTGGCTGAAGGAGATTGCCACGGTGGTTGTGATCGCCGTCGTGCTCTCCTTCCTCATCAAGACGTTCCTGTTCCGGGCCTTCTACATTCCGTCCGAGTCCATGGTGAACACCTTGGACATCAACGACCGCATCTTTGTGAACCTCCTTGTTCCGGAGCCGTTCGCCCTCGAGCGCGGTGATGTCGTTGTCTTCAAGGACACCAAGGGCTGGCTGCCGCCCACACCGCCCAAGGCCGACGGCCCGTTCAGCGTTGTGGAGGACGGGCTGACCTTCGTCGGGCTGTTGCCCGACAACTCCGAGCAGCACCTGGTCAAACGGGTCATCGGGCTGCCCGGGGACCATGTTGTCTGCTGCGACGCCGGCGGGAAGATCACCGTCAACGGTGCCGCGCTGGACGAGAAGTACGTCAATCCGGCGGAAGTTCCCGCGGTCCGCACCTTCGACGTCGTGGTGCCCCAGGGCAAGGTCTGGGTGATGGGGGACAACCGCAACCACTCGGCGGACTCCCGTGCCCACACCGACACCAATGGCGGCTTCGTCGATATCGCCGATATCGAGGGCAAGGCCGCAGTCATCGCCTGGCCAATGAACCGCTGGGCAGCCCTGGACAACTACCCCGACGTCTTCAAGAACGTGCCCTCGGCAGGCTAGCCATGTCCGTTGCACCCACGCTTGATTACGAGAAGCGCTTCCTGCCCCGCGGCGCACGGTTCCTGGCCGGCGTCGACGAGGTAGGCCGCGGCGCCCTCGCCGGGCCGGTGAGCGTTGGCATCGCGGTCGTGGACCTGCAGAACATGGAACTGCTCGCCGACGTCCGGGACAGCAAACTGCTCAAGGCAGCGGACCGTGAACGGCTTGATCCGCTGGTGCGCGCCTGGAGCGCCGCCTCTGCTGTGGGGCATGCCAGTGCCCGCGAAATCGACGAACTCGGCATCATGGGTGCCCTCCGGACTGCGGGAAACAGGGCCTGGTTTCAGATCCTGGGTGCCGGTATCACGCCGGACGTGGTCCTGCTCGACGGCAGCCACAACTGGCTCTCGCCCGCCGTGCAGCCCTCGCTGTTCGACGAGGTTGTGGTGGACCCGGGGTGCGACGCGCCGGTCCACACGCTGGTCAAGGCGGACATGCAGTGCCTCAGCGTTGCCGCCGCAAGCGTCCTCGCCAAGGTGGAGCGGGACGCCGCCATGCAGGCGCTGCACCTCGAGTTCCCGGCATTCGGATGGGACGTCAACAAAGGCTACGGCACGGCGGCGCACCGCGAAGCCATCCGCGCGTGCGGCCCGAGCCCCTACCACCGGGTGAGCTGGAACCTGCTGACCGGGTAGCGAAGCGGCTGTCCGGGCAGCGGGTGCGCGGGTTTCCGCCGCATGGTGCAAGATGGAACCATGAGTGCCGAAGACCTTGAGAACTATGAGACCGACATGGAGCTCCAGCTCTACCGGGAGTACCGCGATGTTGTGGGTCTGTTCAGCTACGTGGTCGAGACCGAGCGGCGCTTCTATCTGGCGAACCATGTGGACCTGCAGGCACGCAGCGCCGACGGTGAAGTCTATTTCGACCTCACGCTCCAGGATGCGTGGGTCTGGGATGTCTACCGCTCAGCCAGGTTTGTGAAGAGCGTCCGGGTCATCACGTTCAAGGACGTCAACGTGGAGGAACTGCCGCGCAACGAGGAACTCGCGCTGCCCAAGGACGTCGACCTCGGCAACTGAGGCTGCTGCCACTGCCCGCCTCGGTGGCACCATTCCTCCACAGCCCGTGTTTCCGCGGATTGCACCTGCCTTTCCACATAGCGTGAAACCTGTCTTTTCCGTGTGAGTCCGCCCCCGCAGTCTTGATGCGGAGGTGGATATGAAAGCCAAGGACCTGCTGGGCCGGCGCGGGGAAGAGCTTGCGGCGGAATACCTGGAATCACTGGGGATGCTCATTGTCGAGCGCAATTGGCGCTGCCCGGACGGCGAAATCGACATCGTCGCGCTGGACGGGGATGCGCTGGTGATCGCGGAGGTGAAGACGCGGCGCTCCCTCGCCTACGGTCACCCGTTCGAAGCGGTGGGCGCAGACAAGCTTGCCCGGCTGCACCGCCTGGGACTGGCCTGGTGCCGGGAGCACGGGCTGCGGTTGCCGCTGCGCCGGGTGGACGTCATTGCTGTGCTGGACGATGGCACTGGCACACCCACCGTTGAGCACCTCAAGGAGGTGCTGTGATGGCGTTGGGACGGGCCTATTCGGTGGCCCTCGTCGGCCTGAATGGCTACATGGTGGAGGTCGAGGCCGACATTGGCCAGACCCTGCCGGCATTCGTGCTTCTCGGCCTGCCCGATGCTTCCCTCAATGAGGCCCGGGACCGCATCCGCTCAGCGGCACAGAATTCGGGCATTCCGCTGAGCAGACGGAAAATCACGGCCAACCTCATCCCGGCGTCGCTCCCCAAGCGGGGTTCCGGCTTCGATCTTGCCATCGCGATGGCCGTGCTGCGGGCCGCGGAGGACATCAGGCCCACCGGGCGCACCGTTTTCATTGCCGAGCTCGGACTGGACGGTCGGCTCAGGCCTGTCCGCGGGATCCTTCCGGCAGTGATGTCTGCGGTGCAGGCGGGATTCTCCGACATTGTGGTGGCGCAGGCCAATGTGGTTGAGGCGGAGCTTGTTCCCGGCGCCAGGGTCCGGGGGTACAGCACCCTGGCGCGGCTGGTGTTTGATTGTGGCGCTGATCCGCAGGACCTCGCTTTGGATTTCGTACCGGAGGAAGAGCCGGCGGCGGCGGAGCCTGCACCAGTGGAAGTGCCCGTGCCGGACATGTGCGACGTGTCCGGCCAGGCCGAGGCGCGTTGTGCCCTTGAGGTAGCTGCCGCCGGTGCCCACCACCTTCTGCTGACCGGTCCGCCGGGAGTCCATCCTAAAGTGAGGATGCTTCAAAGCGTTCAGGTTGAGCCGCCTCACTGCGGTCTCTGGTCGATAATGTGCGGAGATCCTCATGGCACCGCATCATGTATGCTCCAACCCACCGATGACGATGGCCACTTCTGGCGAAGACGTTCCAACCAGAACCAATACGCTGCGCTGCCGCTTGGGGCCGTGCCCGGATTTAGTTCTGCGAGTTTCAGGAAGAGAAGAATCGATCCCCGTTCCCACTCGTTGTGAGTACCTGCCTGACGTCAGGTTGGGCTTGCGTCAACTTGAGTGAGTGGGTTGCCGTCCATTCGGAGCTCCTACGCCAGTGCTGCCACGCGCACTGCTTCAAGTGGAGGTGCTGGATGTTCCGGGAACGATCAAGCTGCGCCCGCCGCTACCCCAAAACCTCCAGCTCCTGTAGCTTTCCCAGTGCCACGCCCGCCATAAATTGTGCTTGGTCGACCAGGATGCTGTCATCAAACGTTGCCCTGGGCGAGTGCATGGGAGCCCACTCCATGGGGTCGACATCCGGAGACCCGGCTCCGAGGTGCCCGTACGCTCCGGGGACCTCAACGAGGACACGTGAGAAATCGTCAGAGCCTGTCCGGGGGTTGGGGCTCGGTACGAACCGTTGCTCACCATAGAATGTGCGCGCAGTCCTGCTCCAAAGTTCGGCGTCGGTGTCGTGATTGGTGGTCGCCGGCATTATCGGAGTGAACGCTGCCTCAGCGGTTAATTGATGCGCGGTCGCCAGTTGCCGGATAAGGTCCGGCAGCTCCTGGGCGAGCCGCGCTTCAACACCGGGGCTGAAGGACCTGACGCTGGCCGAGAATTCCGCCGAGTCTGGTATGACATTAGAGGCTGAACCGCCATGGAATTGGCCCACGGACAGGACTACGGGATCAAAAACGTTGAAGCGCTTGGTGACATACGTCTGTAGGGCACCAAGCATTTCAGCAGCTACCTGAATGGGGTCCAGGGCCTGGAAGGGCCGGGAGCCATGCCCGCCACGCCCGATAACCTTTACGGAGAGATCTCCGAAGGCTGCCATGTAGGCGCCAGCGCGGGTCGTGAACACACCTGACGGCATGTCCGACACGACATGGAGGGCGTAGGCAGCATCCGGGCGTCTGCCAGCCGCGCTAAGAACACCTTCTTCCAACATGATGCGGGCCCCGTCATGTCCCTCTTCCCCCGGCTGGAACATGAAGATGACGTCACCGGTCAGGCGGTCACGTATGGACGAGAGCAAACGGGCAGCACCTATGAGGCCCGCTGTATGCAGGTCATGGCCGCAGGCATGCATCGCTCCATTGGTCGAGGCAAACGACAAACCAGTCTTTTCCGCCACGGGTAATGCGTCCATGTCACCCCTGAGCAGCACAGTGGGGCGGATGCCGGGCGGGGCCGGGGTGGCCCCGCCGCGTAGTACCGCAACCACCGAGGAGGCGGCTTGTCCGAGCGTTACTTCGAGGTCGAGTTCCTTGAGCGCTTCCAGGACCCGTGCCTGGGTACGGGGCAGATACAGGCCGACTTCAGGTTCTGCGTGCATTTCCCTGCGGAAATCAACCAAGTCACTTCCAAAGGACGGGATCGCCGCCGAGGCACCCTCAAGGAAGCTCAGCGCTGAAAACGGCACCGCATCTGTTGTTGTCGTATCTGTCATTTGAAGGACTTTCTCGTGTTGGCCGCCCCGCTGCGCCATTCCTGACATACGCGGGGACCCGCTTCGTGACCGTGAGTCACGTTTCCCGGAAATTTGTCTCAAACGCCGCGGGGCGTGGCTTCATGTTGCGGTCGGATATGACCCTTAGAGCGGAAGGTCGGTCCTGTCCACGCCAATCACGCGGTCGCCGGTGAAGAAACGGACCCCATACTGCGGACCGTGACCACCGATACCGCTGGTGCCCCAAAAGCTCTGGCGCGAATTTCCGGCGAGGTCGCTCATGAAGGTGCCGTTGATGCGGATTTCACCGGCACGAATACGGGATCCCACTTCGACGGCCCTTGCTTCGTTGCCGCCGAAAACGTAGGCGTCCAGGCCGGTTGCGAGGCCGTTGGCATGGCTAATCGCCTCCTCAACCGTGTGTACGGCATGTACCGTTACGAGCGGCCCGAAAAGCTCTTCGGAGGCTGCCTCGGCGGCACATCCGACGATCATCCCCGGCGCCATGAACCAACCGTCAAGATCCGGCAGCTCGCCGCCAGTGACGAGCTTGCCCCCCAGCTCGAGGAGCCGGTTCACTGAGGCTTTCAAGCCATCGCGCTGCCGCTGGAATGCCAGGGGACCCACTTGCGTCGATTCATCCAGGGCGTTTCCGACCCGGAGCTTCCTGAGTTCGGACTTCATGGCCTCAACGAAACGGTCGTGAATGGACTCGTCAACCAGGACCTTGCCGGGCGCCTCGCACCACTGGCCGTTGAGACGGGTCATGCCCTGCACAATGGACCGAGCCGCAGAGCTGACATCGGCATCATCCAGAATGATCACGGGATTGTTGGATCCGAGCTCCATCTGCATCACCGCCAGATTGGATGCGGCGGCCTGCGCGACTGTGCGGCCTGCGGAATCGCCGCCCGTGAACGAAAGAGCCTCGATCCTGGGGTCTGATGTCAGCAGTGACCCTGTCTCCGAATTTCCATGAACCAGCTGAAACGCGGAGCTCGGGTAATCAAGCTCGGTCATGGCAGCCACGATCGACTCGGCGAAGAGCTGGCAACCGCCGGGGGCATTCTCGGAGGGTTTGAGAATCACCGGGCAACCTGCCGCGATGGCTGCCGCCACCTTGCCGACCACGGTGAAGGTTGGGGCATTCCAGGGACCGACGATGAGGGCGGGGCCGAGTGGCTTGCGCAGGATGACCACAGACCTGTCATGGTCAAGGGTCTCCGATTCACCAAGCTGCTCTGCTTCACTGATAGTTCCGCGGATTCTGTCCCCGAGTGCGCCGGCAATCAGGCGGGTGGTCCGGATAGGGACTCCGGTGTTGATGCTGTCCTGTAATGCGATTTCTTCGCTCTTGGCATCGAGGGACGCCGCTACCTCTGTCAGGAGCTCAAGACGGTCGCGGAGTTTGATGTCTTCAAGTTTTCCGGACCCGTGCAGTGTCGCTGCTGCGGCGAGTGCGCGTTCGACATCATTCTTCGCGGTCTTGCGCATCGGCTGTCGGGGTTCGCCGGTATTCGGGTTGGTGAGGTAGCGGCCGCTTTCTTCGAGCTGCAGCCATGCACCGTCAACAAAGGAGCGTTGCTCGACGAGGTCGGGGGCAATGTCTGTCAGTTGTGCTAGTCCTTCAGCAGTCATTTAAGGTGGCTCCTCTGGTTTCGTTTGTTGTCTTTTTCGTCCATGGCCAGCGATGGCGAATGTTGGGCCCGGACGTATGGCTGTTCATGTGTGGGAGGATTTGCAGCGCCTCGTCGCGCCGCTTTCGTGCCGGAACGATTTACAAGGTTCTCCGGATCACGATTACCTGTCGGTCATGTTCAGCACCACGCGGATGGTTGATGCTTCCGCCATCGCTTCGAACCCCTCGTTGATGCGTTCGAAGGGCAGTTCCTTGGTGACCATTGCATCGAGATCCAGTCGGTTGTTCAGGTAGTGGTCTGTGAACATGTCGACGTCGCTGAGGAACCTGTTCGCGCCCATGTAGGCGCCTTGCAGATGTCGGTCACCGTAGACAAGTGCATCTGCGGGGATACGCAGTTCGGACCCTGTGGGCATGAGACCGAGGATGGTGGCGGTTCCGGTCGGGCTCAGGAGCGAAAAGGCGAGTTCCGCTGTCTGGCTGCGGCCCACCGCCTCGATTGCATGGCTGACACCCTGGGGAAGAAGTGATCGGACCTGGCCGAGGGTTTCTGTCGGGTCGGGTGATGAGACGACAGTGTCTGTGGCTCCGAAGTTGAGGGCGAGCTCCAGCTTCGCCGGCACGGCGTCAATGGCAATGATTCGTCGGGCCCCAGCCAACCTGGCACCCTGAATGGCAGCTATTCCAACACCGCCGCAACCGACTACGGCAACAGTATCTTCTGACCCCACCTTTGCGCCGTGAATAACCGCGCCGACTCCCGTGCTGATGCAGCAACCGAGAAGACACGCCACCTGGGGAGGCAGGTCCGAGCCGACCACTGCAACGGATGCCTCTTTCACCAGGAAGGCCTCTGCAAATGCGCCGATACCGCCGAGCGACTCAACGCTTGATCCATCAGGTGAGAGGAGCCTGGGGCGAGCCCGCTCACGCATTGAATCGACCCGTTCGCACTGGGTCGGGCGCCCGCTGATGCAGTTACGGCAGGCTCCACAGGAGGGGGTGACCGTTGCCACGACCCGGTCACCGGTCTTAATTCTTGTGACCGCAGAGCCAACACGCTCGACAATGCCTGCGACTTCATGCCCGAGGACAGCCGGCAGAGAGATATCCAGCGACCCCTTCAGGTAGTGCAGATCGCTATGGCACAGTCCCACGCGCTCGGTCCGGATGAGAACCTCATGGTCCTCCGGATCGTCCAGCAGCAGTTCGCGGATCTGGAGAGGGGATCCGGGCTTTTCCAGCACGGCGGCAAGAATCGGTGTAGTCACTTGGCTTCCTCGTTGGTTGAGGTGCTTGCAGATGGGTCGCTTCGACCATCTTCAGCCCTGGTGGAATTTCAAAAGTGTGTGGAGGGAACAGCCTTTACGACCGCTATGTGCAAGGTGACCAGCGCCGGCTCCACTGTTGACCTGAAGGGATGAGGTCAGCTTCCAGTTCAAACTCGGATTCCACGCCGGTTGTCACCCGCTGCTGCCCAGCGCTCAACGTGGCGTTCCATGGCGCGGAGCGCTTTCTCCAGCTTCGCCAGGAGTACCCGTGTCTCCTCTTCGTTGATCACCAAGGGCGGGGACAGGATCACAGCGTTGTTCAGCGGGGCGATGCCGGCCGGATAGACAATGAGTCCCTGGGCGAGGCATTCCTGCACGAATGTGTTGGCCGTTCCGAGCGACGGATCGGGTGCCTGCTTGCTTTCCTGGTCCATAACGAACTCGAAGCCCCACAGGAGGCCCCGGCCGCGGACGTCGGCCATGCACCGGTACCGGGTTGCCAGGGAGAGCAGACCCTCTTCGAGCTGTTCCCCCCGTTGCCGGACGTTTGCGAGGACGTTCCGGCGTTCCATGAAGTCCAGGACCGCCAGGCAGGTGGCTGCCCCGAGGGGGTTCCCCGAGAAGGTGTGCCCGAACGGAGCGACGCCGCTGCCGTCCCTGAGCGCCTCGACGATGTGGCTTCGCAGCAGGACGCCAGCAACAGGGGAATAACCGGCACTCAATCCTTTGCCCATAAGAAGAAGGTCCGGCACGACGTTCTCGTAGGAACTCGTGAACCAATCTCCCGTGCGCCCGATACCCGTGATTACCTCATCAATGATCAGCAGCACATTCAACCGGTCACAGATTTCGCGCAGCCGGGAGAGGTAGCCGGCCGGAGGTGTCAGGACCCCGCCGGCGGCTCCCACTATTGGTTCCACGATCACTGCTGCGACTGTGCCGGGGTCCTCGTTCCGAATGGCTTCTTCGAAGGCTTTCGCAGCCCGCAGCGCGTAGTCTTCTTCGTTCTCGCCCGGCTGAGCGAAGCGATATGCATAGGCTGGCGGGGCGAAGGAGAACGCATGCAACAACGGCCCGTAGTCGGGGCGGCGTGCTGCGTGCCCGGACATCGACAGCGCTCCCATAGTCATGCCGTGATAGCTGATGTTCCGGCCGAGGACTTTGACTTTGCCCGGGGCGCCCCTTTCGCGCCAGTAGCTGACGGCTGACCGAATGGCGAATTCGGACGCCTCCGAGCCGCTGTTTACGAAGAACGCCCAGTCAAGGTCGCCGGGAGCCATAGCGGTGAGCCGACGCGCCAGGTCCTCGGCGGGCGCATTGGTGAACTGGGTTCGATATGTGAAAGCCACGCGGCCGGCCTGGTCCTTCATGGCCTCTGCAACTTCTTCAACCCCATGGCCGATGTTTGCAGTCATGGCGCCGCTGCAACCGTCCAGGTACTGCCGACCGGCTGAGTCGTACAGGTAGACTCCCTGGCCATGCGTGACCACCGGATACCTCTTGTCAATGGTCTGCTTCAACAGAGCGCTCATGGAACTGGAAAACTCCTTTAAGGTTTGGCTTCTTTGGCACTGCCACGACGAGACGGATACGACGGCAGTGCCTCCGGTGCCCGTGTGGTCGTTGGTGACAACGACCCGGGCACCGGAGGCGGGGTGTGCCGCTCTTATTCCGCGGCTGCGCCGTTCCGGCTTTCAGCGGGTTCGTGCTCCTGGTCTGACATCGCTGGCACCAGCGCGGCGTAGGCAGCGGGCCGCTTTGAACGCATTACCAGGGCGGTCATCAAACCGCCGACAAACAGGGCTCCCATCACCGACAGCAGGATGCCTGCCGCGAGTTCGCCGCCGACAAGAAGGCCGAAGTTCTGCACGACCAGGAAGACAATCACCGCGAGACCGATCACTGCAAGTGCCGGCGCGAACAGCGTGGCCCAAAGCTTTCCCTTTGCCTTTCTCCGGAAGAACACGAGCACCGAGAATGAGGTCAGGGCCATCAGAACCACCACACCGAGCGTCGCAGATCCGGAGAACCAGGTGTAGGCCTCCGTCACCGGGTCAAGCCCGATGAGCGCCTCGACTCCAAGCAGGGCAATTGCCACAATCGACACAGTCAAGGAGGCCTTCGAGGGAGCCCGGTGGCGAGGATGGACGGTGCCAAGCCCTGCCGGCAGCACGCCCTGGGATCCCAGGGTGAACAGGTAGCGCGTGAGGACGTTCTGGAACGTCAGAATGCACGCGAAGAGGCTGCTGATCAGGAAGACCTGAAGGAGAGTGGCAAGGACAGGCGAAACGTACTTGGCAGCCAGACCGACCACGATACTGGTGGGATCGTCTGTTGCCACTTCGACGATGTGGCTGTCACCGACGCCGGCCTGCATGGCCCATGCGGTGAAGGTGTAGAAGATGCCGACGCCGAGAACGGCAATGTACGTCGCGCGCGGTATTGTCCGGTCGGGGTCACGCGCCTCGTTGCGGAAAACCGCGGTCGCCTCAAAGCCGATGAACGAGAAGAAGGCAAACATGACACCCAACGGGGGCACACCTTCCCCCAAGCGTGCGGGGGAGAGCGAGTCAGCACTCAACCCCTCGGCACCACCATGCACGACGACGCCGATATTCACTGTCAACAGAACGACAGTTTCGATGACCAGGACCACGCCAAGGACCTTGGCGGAGAGCTCGACATCCCGGTACGCAAGGGCACCGCACGTTGCCATTAGCACAAGGCTGCACAGCCACCAGGGAAGATCCGGACCACCCAGGTCATGGACAGTGGTCTGGGCCGCCGATCCCAAGTAGGAACACAGTGCGAGAAACAGGAGCAGGTATGTGCCGAGTGCGAAGGTTGATGCACCAAGCCCCATGCCCCGGCCGAGGCCCGTCTGAATGTACGAGTAAAAGGCCCCTGCGTTCTTCACGTAGGGTGTCATCCGTGTGAAGCCCACGGCGAACAGGAACAGGATCGCCGTAGCAATCAGGAAAAACAGTGGGCCGCCCGTGCCTTCGGAAGCAGAGACCACCACGGGCCAGCCGGCGACCACAGCTGTCATCGGTGCGGCACCCGCCACGACCATGAACACGATCGACCCGACACCGAGCCCGCGGCCAAGTAGCTTGTCCGGACTCAAGATTCCGTTGGGTCCCGCATCCACGGGCTCAAATTTAACATCGTTAGTTGCCATTCGTCCCTCCAGGACGTTCGAAGTTCGATGATCTTCACGACGCCTTCGATAAGACGGAACCGAATCAGGCGTCGCGGAACTCAGCTTTGGCGGCCCCCTTGCCGCACAAGCGTGTGAACTGCGTTACAGCCTAAGGTCCGGTGCTGCCCGTGCCTGTGTCAGCCCTGCACACTGTCGCCACCGTTCATGGTCGCAATGCACAGTTTCCGCGCCCGATCGCTTCAGTGTGCAGTTTGCACATGGCGCTCATTGATGTGGTGCCCGTCGCACTCGCTCATGGAACGGGTGCGCGGGCATGCTCGGTAACAACGGAGCTTCCCAGACTTCCCATACGGACTAGGAATCTTCCGACGAAGACCACTCTCCTGAAGGAGCACCGAGTATGAGCAGCATCATTTCCGTTTACAACCCCGCTACCGAGGAACTGATCGGCGAAGTCCCCTCGCACGACCTGGCAGAAGTCGACGCCGCCGTCGAACGTGCCAGGAAGGCGCAAAGCATCTGGGCGCGGAAGCCGATAGCCGAGCGCCGTGATGCACTTTGGGCCATCGCCGATGCAGTCATAGCCCACAGCGATGAGCTGGCGTTGCTCGAATCAACCGACGTCGGCAAACCGCTGGCCGCCGCCCGCCAGGAAGTGCTCGGAGTCGCTGAATGCTTCAAGTACTATGCGGGCATTATCGACAAGATCCTCGGAGACACCATCCCCGTGGACGGCGGCATCAGCATGACTTTCCGCGAGCCCATGGGCGTCGTAGCCGTAATCTCCCCGTGGAACTTCCCCCTTCCAATTGCGTCATGGGGTATTGCACCCGCCCTCGCCTGCGGCAACGCTGTCATCGTCAAACCGGCGGCCCTTACCCCGCTGTCCACTGTCCGTCTCGGCCAAATCGTGAACGAACTGGGCGTCGTAGGCGACGCGCTCCAGGTTATTACCGGATCCGGGGCACGCGTTGGTAACGCCCTTGCCGAACACCCCGGCGTGAACAAGGTCAGTTTCACCGGTTCCACCGAAACCGGCCGGTCGATTATCCAGGCTGCTTCCAAGACGATGAAACGGGTGACACTTGAGCTGGGCGGCAAGTCTGCAAGTGTCGTTTACAACGACGTCGACCTTGCCAAGTGTGTTCAGGCGGCTCCCATGTCAGTCTTCGACAACACCGGGCAGGACTGCTGCGCCCGCAGCCGCTTTCTCGTGCAGCGGGGAGTCTTCGACGAGTTCGTTGAAGGGTTCATCGAATCAACCCGGGCCCTGAAGATCGGTAACCCGCTCGACGCCACAACGAACCTCGGCCCCCTGGTGTCGGCGGGCCACCGCGAATCCGTTTCGAGCTTCCTGGGTGAAGGGCTGAACGTTGTCACCGCCGGCGAAGCACCGGAGGGTCCCGGTTTCTGGATGGCACCTCGAATTGTCATTGCGCCGGACCCCAAGAGCAGGGTGGCAACTGATGAGATCTTCGGCCCCATCGCCTCGGTCATTCCCTTTGACACCGAAGAAGAAGCCATCGCTCTGGCAAACAGCTCCATTTACGGGCTGAGCGGCTCAATCTGGACCAACGATGTGGGCCAGGCGCTCAGGACGGCACGGGGAGTGGAGTCCGGCGCGCTCTCAGTCAACTCCAACTCTTCAATCCGGATGCAAACGCCCTTCGGCGGCTTCAAACAGTCCGGCATCGGCCGCGGACTGGGCCAAGCGGCCATCGAGGCCTACACCGAACTCAAAACCGTCTTTGTAAGGACTGATCGTGACAACTGATACAGGGGAACTGGTCCGCACTGACCAAGGCACCTCTTCCGAAGTTTCCAGCGAAACAGGCACCGCTGTGCAGGCCCTCAGCGTCCTTTACGGCAGCCAGACCGGGAACGCGGAATTCCTTGCCTCCAACATCGTGGACAAGGCAAATGCCCAGGGGTATGCGGCGGAGCTCATGAGCCTGGACATGCTGAGCCCGGAAGATGCGGCACGCAAGGAACGCGTACTGATCGTTACCGCCACACACGACAACGGTCACATGCCGGACAACGCGCAGCCGTTTTGGGACCAGCTCCAAAGCGCCGAATCTGACCTGTTCAAGGATGTTCCCTTCGCGGTCCTCGCCATTGGCGACTCGATGTACGAGGACTTCTGCAAGGCCGGCATCGACCTTGACGGGCGCCTCGGCGAGCTCGGCGGCACAAGGATCCTCGACCGCCTCGATTGCGACGTTGACTATGACCTGACGTCGGGCAAGTGGATCAAGGGCATGCTTGAGACCTTCAAGACCGTTGCTCCGAGGAAGCCAGGGACGAACCCGGACGGCTCCACTGTCCAGGGAACAAGGGCTGCCGAGCAGCCCAAAAGCACACGCCGGGAGCCTGATACCGCCACGGTCGTCGAGGCGCGTCTCCTGAGCGCGCCGGGTTCCGAAAAAGAGGTTTGGCATTACGAGCTTGAGGTCAGCGGTGACAGCCGCAACTACCGGCCAGGTGACTCACTTGCTGTGATTCCGACCAACTCCATCGAGCTCGTGGCAGACCTGCTCGCGTTCCTTGGCCTTGAGGGCAGCGAGGTGTTCGGCGATGACGGCAAGACTGTACGCGAGTCGCTTCAAGACGATTATGAGCTCCGGCTGCCCCATCTGGGCATCGTGGCCTGGCTTGTCGAGGATCTTGGGATGGACCATCCTGTGCGGAGCCTGGTCGAGTCCGGTGACCGGAACGCCTTGGAGGACTGGCTGTGGGGACGGGACATGCTGGACGTGTTGCAGGAAACCCGTTCAAAGGACGTCGACCCCCAGGAGTTCCTCTCCATGCTGAGGCCTCTGCAGCACCGGTCGTACTCCATCGCATCCAGCCCTCTCGCTGACGGGGACCGCGTCCACCTGACGGTCTCCTCCGTGCGATACGAGATTGCCGGCCGCCGGCATACGGGTGCGTGCAGCGGTTTCCTCCAGTCCGCCGCACAGACCAGGACGGCCATGAAAGTGTTCCCGCTTCCGGCGCACGAGTTCCACCTGCCCCCCGACAGCTCAGCTGACGTGATCATGATCGGTCCCGGTGTCGGAGTTGCCCCGTTCCGTGGCTTCCTCCGTGAACGTGAAGTCTCACAGGCCCGGGGACGGAACTGGCTTTTCTTCGGGGACCGCCACGAAAGGCCGTCCTGGCTGTACCAGGCGGAAATGGAAGAACTGCAGGGAACCGGCGTGCTGGATCGTCTCAGCCTGGCTTTCTCGCGGGATCAACAGGGCAAGGTCTACGTCCAGGACCGGATCCGCGAAGAAGGTAAAGAGATCTTTGCGTGGCTATCCGGAGGAGCCTCGGTGTATGTCTGCGGTGGCAAACAGATAGCACCTGACATCGACGAAGCCCTGCTGGCCGTGCTCGGCAGCTACGGCGCAATGACCTCCGACAAGGCGCACGATTACCTGCAGTCCATGAAGGGCGAAGGACGTTACGTCAAGGATGTCTACTAGGCCCACTCACCCTGCCCGGTTCCGAGAAGACTTCGGGCCCTTGGAACCGGGCAGGAACACGTAAAAGTCTTTGGCCCGTGCGATGCGAGGGCCTTCAAATGTGAGCTGGCTTACCGGATGCATGCAGCCGGCAATCATGATGTGCATCTTGCACATACGCCAAGCACACCCCCCATTTAGTGTTTTTAGTAACCAATATCAATGAGGATAAAGAGGTACACAGTGAATCCGATCACACAGGTCCCGGAGGACCTCCAAGAACTCGAGGCTATTGACATGCAGGATCAATCCGCAACGGCGTCAGCCCACGACGAACTGCAAAAGTTCGTCTCCGAAAACGACATCAGAACCTTCAAGGTGGGCGTGGTGGACCTGGACGGTGTGTGGCGCGGTAAGCGCATCCCCGCCCGGTATTTCCTCGAAAGTGTCGCTGAGCGCGGGACGAATATCTGCAACATCATCTTCGGCTGGGATATTCAAGACGAAATCATTTCCGATCTCAGCTATACGGGTTGGGACTCAGGCTACCCTGACGTGACGCTCCTCCCGGATCTCAGCACCCTGAAGGTCGTTCCCGGAGAACCCGGCGTGGCTTCCGTCATTTGCGACGCCTACGAGATGTCGGGCGAACCTGCGGCGATCTGCCCCCGGAGCATTCTCAAGCGGGTCATCAAGAAAGCCGAAGACCTCGGCTACTCGCCGGTCTGCGCCTACGAGTTCGAGTTCTACCTGTTCAAGGGCACTCCGACGGAGCTTGCTGCCCAAGGCTGGCGGGATCTGACCCCCATTACTGCCGGGAGCCACACCTACAGCCTCGTCAGGGACACAGGCACCGAGTTCCTCATCGGTGAGATCCGGCGCCGCCTGTCCGAGCAGGGCATCTTCATCGAGGCCAGCAACAGCGAAAACGGACCCGGCCAGTTCGAGATGAACATCCACTATTCCGATGCTCTTGCAGCAGCGGACAACGCCCTCCGGCTTAAGGTCACCGTCAAGGAAGTGGCCGCTGAGGCCGGCTACACGGCATCGTTCATGGCCAAGATCAATCCCGAGTGGGCCGGATCGTCCGGGCACATGCACCAAAGTCTTTGGGATCCGGAATCCGGCAAGTCAGCCTTCGCCAATGCCGAAGAACCCGGCGAGCTGAGCGCCATCGGGTACAACTACCTGGCGGGCGTCGTCGAGACGGCACCGGAGCTGACAGCCCTCTACCTGCCCACTATCAACTCCTACAAGCGGACCGAAGGCGGTCAGTGGGCCGGATCCAGTGCCACCTGGGGGCTGGACAACCGTACAGTCGCCATCAGGTCGATCCCGTCAAAGGGCAGTGCTGCACGCATCGAAAACCGGGTGCCGGGAGCCGACGCCAACCCTTACCTGGTCATCGCCGCAAGCATCGCCGCCGGCCTGCACGGCGTGGACACCAAAATGACCGCTCCCAAGCGGGTCGTAGGCAACGCCTATGCCCTGGAAGAAGGACACCAGGTCAAGCAGCTGCCCGGAACACTTGACCAGGCCATCGAACAGTTCGAGAAAAGCGAGGTCGCCAAGGCGTACTTCGGCGAAACGTTCGTGAACCACTACGTCCAGACGAGGCGCTGGGAGCTCCGCAAGCTCCAGACCAGTGTCACCGACTTCGAAATCGCCCGTTACCTGGAACGGATCTAGCGCACAGAGCAGCTAAAGAACGTTCATTCTCCACATTTCATACCCAGAAAGAAGCACACAATGACTACTCACCCCGGAAAGATCGCTGCAGTCACCGGAGCCGCGTCCGGAAACGGCCTTGCAATCGCAGAAAAGCTGCTCAAGGAGGGCGCCACCGTCGTAGCCCTCGACCGTGACGAGGCTGCCCTCGAGCGCTTGGTCGCCCAGCACCCGGAGATGGTTCCTGTTGTTATGGACGTCGCCAACGAAGCCTCGGTCCACAGCGGCATGGCCGAGATCGACGCGAAGTTCGGCCGGCTGGACACCCTTGTCAACAACGCAGGCATTGTCAAGGGCAGCAACTTCGACGACCTCGGCGTAGCCGAATGGGACCAGGTCTTCGCCGTAAACTCAACCGGACCGTTCCTGGTCAGCCAGGCGGCACGACCGCTGCTGGAGAAGGGCGCCGCCGCCCGTGGCGACGATTCAACCAGCGCCATCGTCAACATCACCTCTGTCGAAGCCCACATCGTCATCGCCAGCAGCGGGCATCCCCAGGTGCACTACAACGCTTCCAAGGGTGCACTCCTGATGTTCACGAAGGCTTTGGCCATCGAAACCGCGGCTTCCAAGATCCGCGTCAACGCTGTCGCCCCCGGCTTCATCGAGACCCCGTTCACCAAATCCGTCCTGGAAAACCAGGAAGCCGTGAAGTTCCTCCTCGACCGTACGCCGCTCGGACGGATCGGCCGGCCATCCGACGTTGCCAACGCTGTCGCGTTCCTGGCCAGCGACGAGGCCAGCTGGGTGACCGGTACCACCATCCACGTCGACGGCGGTTGGCTGGTGTACTGACATGCGGGCCCCCCTCATCGCCATTTCAGCGGCCAGACAAACCGTCGACACCGCGTTTGGCCCGATGCCCTCGACAGTCCAGAACATGGCCTATGCCAATGGTGTGCTGACCGCGGGAGGACGCCCTGCCATTCTTCCCTCTTCGGCAACAATTCCCGATGGGGCGCTTGACGGCTTCGACGGGCTCATCCTCACCGGTGGAGGCGATATCAGTCCCCGGCTGTACGGCGAGGACCCGATCGACACGGTCTACGACGTATGCGACATCCGAGACGACTTCGAAATCGAGCTTTACAACGAGGCCATGCTCCGTGGCATACCCATCCTGGCGACCTGCCGGGGGATGCAGCTTATCAATGTGATTCGCGGTGGAACCCTCGTTCAGGAGGTCAGCCCGGACCGGGGCCACTGGCAGGACAACCCGTCACACGAACCATGGCACAGGGTGCAACTGGAACCCGATTCCGAACTTGCCCGCATCGCCAAAAGCCTGAGCATCCCGGTGAACAGCTATCACCACCAGGGCCTGGGTAGGCTCGGAAAGGGCCTTCGTGTCGTGGGACGGGAGGGTGATGTCATCGAAGCAATCGAAGCCGATGATGCCAGCCTGATCGGAGTGCAGTGGCATCCCGAACACATGGTCGATTATGACGAAGCCCAGAAGGCTCTCTTCGTGGATCTCGTGGAGAAGGCCGCGGCGCACGCACAGTCAGAGCAACTACTTCAGGAGCAATTCTCATGAGCACAGAAACCGAGCGCGGGCTCAGCCACAACAAGTCAGACTTTGACTTCCACGGACGGGCCCTCGACAACATCTTCGACGATTACCAGGACATGCTCGCCAATGGTCCTGTCGGTCACAGCGACAAGTACGGCGGCTTTTGGTACATCACCAAGAGCGAAGACATCTTCAATGCGGAGCAGGACCCGGACACTTTCGCTGTCGGACCTTCGATGCTCCTTCCGGCGTTCGGCACGGATGTCCCCCTGATTCCTATTGACATCGATCCGCCGACCCACGCTGATTTCCGCAAAATCCTGCTTCCGATGTTCACTCCCATGAACGTTTCAAAGCTGGGGCCGGGCATGCGGGAGACTGCAAGGCAGCTGTGCCAGGAGGTTCTTGCGGCAGGCGACGTCGTTGATGTGTCGGCGAAACTTGCCCGCCCGATGCCGACGATCATCTTCAGCCGGCTGGCCGGATATCCGGAGCAGGACTGGCCCATTTTCGACCGGTGGATCGACGAGATCATCTATGAGCGGACCGCGCATCCGGAAACGGCATACGCGGCCGGACGCGAGCTGAACGATTACTTCGACCGCCTTCTGGACGAACGGGAAAAAGCCGGACCGGAGGCCGAGGCCAGCAATGATCTGATCACCCAGCTTTTGAAAGCGGAAGTGAAGGGCCGGAAGCTCACGCGCGAGGAGCTGCTGTCGTACTGCTACCTGCTCTTCCTGGCCGGGCTGGACACGACTGCCTGGGCGATCCGTTCTGCCCTTTGGTACCTTGCCGGCAACCAGCAGGCCCAGCAGCAGTTGCGTGAGAACCCGGACCTGATCCCCACAGCTGCCGAGGAGTTCCTGCGGACGCTTTCTCCTGTCCAGGCCATGGCCCGCACGGCCAAGGCCGACACTGTTGTCCGGGGCCAGGAGATCAAGGCCGGAGAACGCGTCGTGCTGGTCTTCGGTGCGGGCAACCGTGACCCGGAGGTCTACGAAGAACCGAACGAAATCAAGATTGACCGTGAAGACAACCGCCACCTTGCCTTCGGCGGAGGTATCCACCGGTGCCTTGGATCGAACCTTGGCCGCGCCGAAATGGTTATCGCCATGGAGGAATTCCTGAAGGCTGTCCCTCACTTTGAACGGGCGAATGACGACGAACCGTGGCACGGCGTCGGCCCGCTGACCCTCAAGATTGGAGCTTGATCACTATGGGAGAACTTTGGGTTGACGGAGGGCGTTGCCAAGGCCACGCCCGGTGCTGGGCTCTGGCCCCTGAAACGTTCGAGATTGACGAGGAAGGCTACGCCCACGTCATTCCCGGCCGTGAAAACAGCGGTGACGAGCCCAACGTCCGTAAGGCCATCCGGAACTGCCCTGAACGGGCAATCCTGGAACGGGAAACGAGCGAGGCCGGCGAGAAGGCCTCAGAGGTTTCGGCGTCGTGACACATCTGCCGGAGCGGGTAGCGATTGTTGGTGCTTCGGTTGCATCGGCGATGCTGATCGAACGCAGTCGCGAGCTGGGTTTTGCAGGCGAATTCATCGTCATAGATTCAGATCCGAACGCGCCATACGACCGGCCTCCGCTGTCCAAGCAGTTTCTTCTTGGCACTGGTCCGGTAGAGGCTGCCGAGTGGTGGCCGGAGGCTACGCCGGTCCTCAACGCAAAGGCGATCGGGCTGCTCACCGACAAGCGGACGATCCTGCTGGACAAGCTCGGAGAGGTAGCGGCTGACGCGGTCGTCATCGCAACAGGAGCTGGCTCAATCCGGTTGCCGAATGAGCCGACGGGCGTTCTCAGCCTAAGAACTGCCCAGGACGCCCTTGCCCTGCGCACCGCCGTGGATGCAGGGGCTGCCAGTGCCATCATCATCGGCGCCGGAACCATCGGTGCGGAACTGGCGTCCACGCTGGCCCAACGCGGGCTTGCCGTCACGGTAGTGGATTTGGCTCCGCAACCCATGCAGCGCTTCTTTTCGGGACATTTGGGGGAAGAGGCGAAGGCCTGGATGCACCAGGCCGGTGTTGTGACTCACTTTGGAGTTGCGGTGGAATCCATTCAGAAGGCGGATGCCCACTGGACAGTCAGCGTCAGCGGCCTTGACCTGCAGGCTGACCTGGTCATCAGCGCTGTCGGCGCCCGGCCCAACACGGAATGGCTGACCTACAGCGGGCTCGACCTCTCCAACGGAGTCCGTTGCACTGCGGACGGGAAGGCCTTACTGACCACCGGCGAAATCGCTGACGGGATCTTCGCTATCGGAGATGTTTCGGCCCGCCGTGCCGACGACGGAAGCTATCGGCGGTTCGAGAGTTGGACCCAGGCCCAACGGCATGGCGCAGCCTTGGCTGAGTACTTTGCCGGCTTCCAATCCACCGAGCTGGAACAGGCCCCGTACGGGTGGACGGAGCAGTTCGGTCGAAAGGTCCAGGTGCACGGCATGCTTCCGCCGGCAGGCGAGCTAGTACAGGTGTATGCTGCGGAGGAACGCAACGCCGCCCTATATCGGGTCGGATCGGCGGAGGAAGAGGCTGCCTGGATCGGCGTCAACGCGCCAAGGCAGTTCAGTCGGGCCGCCATGGGCATGAGCCTTCTAAGCTGAAATGGTGAATACCCCTGCTGAGCCCGCGGCCTCGCAACCGAATGAGGTCCTGCCCGCTGACTATCGCCAGAAACTCCAAGTAGCAGAGCTCCGGGCAGATACCCTGTCCGAGCTCACGCAGCTAATGATGGAAGGACCCGATCCGTTCGCCCTTGCTCAACGGGCAGTGGATCTGGTAGCCAGGGCAACAAACTCAGCAGGGGTTTTCGTCTACCTGTGGGATGAACAGGAACAGGTCCTGGTCATGCGTGCAGGCACGGCTGGCGTGCAAAGCCAGCAAGTTGGAAGGGTTACCCTTCGCCTCGGCGAGGGGGTAACCGGCTGGGTAGGGCTTACCCGGCAGTCAGTTGTCCTTAACAAAAATATTCAGCAGGATCCGCGGTTCGTCAGCATCAGCGAACTGCAGGAAGAAGATTTCAATTCGATGCTGGTAGTCCCGATCGTGGCTCCGACCGGGACGCTCCTGGGCGTGTTCAGCCTCTGGTCCTATGCCGAGGAAACCTTCACCTGGGAGTCAAAGCTGATTGCTGACGAGGTGGGCATGCTGCTTGCCAGCGGCCTGCTGCAGGCTGAGACTGTTGAGGACTTGCGGCGTCAGTCCGCAGCAGCGCATTTCCTCGTCGATTTCCCGATCAACTCCGCCACTTCGGTTCTCCAATGCGCTCAAGTGGCCGCGCAGTCGATTCTCAAGCACATGGGCTCCGACGGTTGCGTCATCGAATATTTCGGCCGTGGCCCAGCCACGTCGCCGCCGACCGCCATTGCAATGGACAAGGGCGAGCGAAGCGGAAGCATTGTCCGAACCACTCATTCACGGACAGCAACGTCCGAATTCATTGAATCCAACTTCGCGGGGCACGAGCGGATATCTGTCTCCTTCGGTCTGACGAGCACCCGGGGCATCGTGACCTGCTACCGCCCGCGCCGCTATTCCAACAGGGAACTTGACCGGCTTAGCGCCATTTGCTCTCAGCTGGCCGCCCTATTTGAGGCAGTAGAACTGGAATCGGTAGGTTCATCCCACGCTTCACGCCTGCTGCGAAGCGTCGGAACGAGTACATTCGCCCGCATTCTTGAAGAGTCAGGCTGGTCCAAGGGCCGAACTCTGCCTGTCCTGGTGCGGGTGAAACGGCTGAAATTCGACTCTGATGCTGTGTCCCGGCGCATCGCCCCCTACCTCCAGGAACTGGCGGGCTCCCGCTCCCTGGTCTTCACTGAGGGACCCCTTAGCCTGCTCTTTATCGATACTCCCTCCGGTTCAGGAGAAGAGATCAAGACGAAGCTGGAGACAACTCTTTCTGAGCTCGACGAACACCGCGGCGTCTCAGCTTTCGCCGGCATCGGACCACTGGCGCGCGACGTCGCCTCTCTGCAGCCTGCACTTTCAGACGCCGAGACCGCACTGGCGTGGACAGAATTGGTAGCCAGGACGTCCGGGCGACGGGTCACCTCGTTCAGCGAAATAGAACATCTGCAGGAACTGCCCCTTGTTGGAGAAGGGATGTCTGAAGAGATCAGGGACGTGCTCGCTGAACTCAGGTCCCTCATGCACTACGACGCGGAAAATGGAACCCAGCTGGCCGAAACGGTCGCCATGCTCCTATCCAATAAAGGATCCATTGCCGATACCGTGTCGAAACTGCACATCCACCGCAACACACTGCGGCAACGCCTCCAGCGCGTGGAGCAGCTCATCGGTCATTCATTCGAAGAAGCAGGGGACTGGCTTCCCACCGGTATTGCTGCGCGACTGTCAATGAGGGAAGGCCACCGCGCTGTTCTTCAGTGACAGCAACCGCCGCCGGAGCAAGAACGCCAGGCGCCGGGCAAGCACACACATTTGGATCTCAATGTGCAATTGGCACTGCGGTCACGGCGATGCTGTTCGCTACGTTGAGGTATTAGTAACCCCGACCGCCCGACAAGGAATTCGAACATGACCTTCCAGACTGATCTGCCCCGAGACGCCGGCACACTGCAGGCCCTCGTCATCCAGCCAGATCCCTACTGTCCGATCGACCGCCTCGGCACGTGGCTGCACGACGAGGGGATAAGCACGAGAACGGTCCAGCCTTTCAAGGACGAGGAGATCCCGGAATTATTCCAGGCGGACGCCCTGGTGGTTCTGGGCGGGGACATGAGCTCCTTGGACGACCATGTCTATGACTGGCTTGCCGACATCCGGCGCCTTATGACAGCCGCGGCCAGCCAGGGGAAGCCCACGCTCGGGATCTGCCTCGGAGCGCAGCTGATGGCGCAGACGTTCGGGGGAACCGTGACCAGGGGTGACCAGGGCCTGGAGGCGGGAGTCGTAGAGGTAGCGTTACGGGCCGAGGCTGCGGATGATCCCCTGATGGCCGGTTTGCCGGGCCCTTTCTTCGCCGGGGCCATGCACGGGGACATGATCGACCAACTACCACCTTCGGCTGTCTGGCTTGGGATGACGGCGCAGTATCCGCATCAGGCTTTTCGGGTAGGCGAGGTGTCCTGGGGCGTTCAGTTTCACCCGGAACTGTCACCGGCGGTCTACCGCCGGTGGTTGTCTCTGGTTAACGAGAATGACAAGGTGTCCATGGAGCGGGCAAGCAGTGGAATGCAGGCGTTCGAGAATCAGGACCGGATCGTGAGGGAGCATACCGAAGCAATGGCGCGACGCTTCGCCCACCTGATCCGAACAACCGCAACAGTGGCTTCGCAGTAACCAACATCTGCGGCGACGCCGTGGGCGCAGCATGGACGGGTAACGGACCAGCCGGCGCTTCGATTCCTGCCGGGGTTGCAAGTCAGCCTGCGGCACGTCGTTCGCGGCCGCCACAGCGCTTGAGTGCACCGGGTAAATGGGATCCGGGGAAGGCACCGTCTTTTCAGGCGTAATTCTGGCACCCAAAGCGTGCCCACAGGTTTCTTCCGGAACGGCCTTTACGGTATTTTCACGAGCGATGGCGCTCTCATGGTCAGCGGTGCCATCATTTCTCCGGCTGAGTAGCTGTCTGCGAAGACAGCTGCGCCCGGGCCGGTCAGTGCCACCTGGATATCCGCCCACGTGCTGACGCCGTCTTCCACCGACACCGACGGCAGCCTGAGTTCGGCAAGGTGCACGGTTTCATCTCCCTGCTCGATGGACAGGTATGCCCCGTCGGGCCCGACTTCGATCTTCGGGCAACTGATGGAGACCGACATGAGTCCATGATGGGCGAGGAATCGGACCTCCCCGCCGAACTGGAGCACAAAATTCTCCCCGTCGGACAGGTCCAGGCTTCTGAACGGGAAATAGAACTGTCGGGTATTGGTCACGGCGGCACCCTCGCGCAGGAGTATGCGGCCATCGCGCATGGACTGCACATACCGGACAAAGCTGTCTTTCACCGCCCAGGCCATGCCGAGATCTGCTCTTTCAACAGTAAGTTCGGACATCAGGTTCCTTCATCGTTGCCAGGTTGCACACGGCCGGTGGTGCTCCCGCTCCCGCACACCAGGAACGGGAGTGGCTTACCGGCTGTTCATACTCGACCATCTTCGCGCCGGTTCAGATGATCGACATGTACTGCGGGCACAGTGTTCGTATCGGCCGTGTGCCTGGTGCCCATCCATGTGGACCGTGGACCCCGGAGACGACCCGTCTTTTGATATCGAGAGTCTGCCGGAGGGGCATTGACGGCGCCACGGTCAACCGGCGCCGCGGTCACCCGGTGAGAGGAATCTGCGGGGAGGGGCGCTGAGGGGCGCGAGCAGTGAGACCGGTTCTGAATTGGACTGGGATGTTCAATTGCTCAGGGGGCGAGGCACTCGTAGACGAGTCCGGGAGGAATCTGGTGGCAGAGCTCAAGGGTGTATGACCAGGGGCTGTGCCAGGTGACAAGAACACCTGAGGGTTCGCCATGGACTCGCTGGGAACGGAGCCGGATGATGGCCCCTGCCACTTCATAGTCACTATGAACCCGTTCCTGATGATGTACGCGTTCAGGCGTGCTGGGCTGGCCGCCCCTCATGGTGCAGCCGCAGGCTGGAAGCCAGCGCTAAGGCTGGGCCTATCCGTTTCCCACTTGTAGTCGATCCACACGTTGAAACCGTCTGACCGATGAAAAAGGCGGCGGGGCTCGGCGCCGTCACCGTCGAGCCACAGGATTTGATCATCATCGGTGACTGCATCGACAACTCCACGGCGGATCTCCTCATCATGAAGTTTATCGATGACCAGCTGGCCAATCAGCGGCTGCCATTTGGGTTGCAGGTGAAATGCCATGCGAAGTGCCCTCCCTGTGAAGCGGGCCGTGTCTGCCCTCCATCGGGCAGACACGGCCGATTGTCCTACTAAACAGTTACGAGGTCCTGCCAGTCGGCGAGGGCGTGCCCGTGGGCATCACTGACAGACTTGTGAGTGACCCTTCCTGCCGCCACGTTCAGACCGCCAGCCAAAGCGGGGAGCCGGTCGAAAGCGCCCTTGACGCCGTGGTTGGCCAAGGCCAGCGCATAACGGAGCGTAACGTTGGTCAACGCGTACGTCGACGTGTTCGGAACGGCGCCGGGCATGTTGGCCACGCAGTAGAAGATGGTGTCGTGGACCTTGTAAGTGGGTTCCTGGTGCGTGGTGGGTCGGGTGTCTTCGAAGCAGCCGCCCTGGTCCACGGCAATGTCCACGAGCACCGAGCCGGGCTTCATCCGGGCCACGAGTTCGTTGGTCACCAGCTTGGGGGCCTTGGCGCCGGGGATCAGGACGGAGCCGATGACGAGATCTGCGTCGATTACTGACTTTTCGATCTCATACGAGTTGGACGCAACGGTCTTCAGGCGCCCCTGGTACTGGGCGTCCAGCTCACGCAGCCGGTTGATGTTGATGTCCAGGATGGTGACGTCGGCGCCCAGGCCCAGCGCCATAGCCGCGGCGTTGGTGCCGGCGACGCCTGCACCAAGGACCACAACCTTGGCGGGACGGACGCCGGGAACGCCGCCAAGCAGCACACCCTTGCCGCCGGCCGGCGCCATCAGCGAGGTCGCACCGACCTGGACGGACAGCCGCCCCGCCACCTCGGACATCGGTGCGAGCAGCGGCAGGGCCCGGCCTTCCTGGACGGTTTCGTAGGCGATAGCCGTGACACCGGAGTCGACAAGCGCCTGTGTCAGTGCGGGCTCCGCCGCGAGGTGAAGGTAGGTGAAGAGGAGCAGGCCTTCGCGGAAGTGGCGGTATTCGGATGCGACGGGTTCCTTGACCTTCATCACCATATCGGCCCGGGCCCAGGCCTCGTCTGCAGTCTGAACGATCTCGGCTCCGGCGAGTGCGTACTCCTGATCGCTGATGCCGGAACCAGCGCCGGCGCCGGTTTCCACGAGCACGTCGTGGCCGTTTGCTTTGAATTCGTGCACGCCGGCGGCCGTAATGGCGACGCGGAACTCGTTGTTCTTGATTTCCTTGGGGACGGAGATGATCATGTTTCATGCCTTCTGATGGGATTAAAGCTTGTGGGCAAAAGAATGACAGAAAGTGCAGAAAGTTGGGCTTTCGCCGCAGGATCTGCGGCAGAATGGATGTAACCAGTCAATCTCTGCGTTGTGAGGAGCGTTACAAGGTGTCGGACCCGCAGAAACTGCAACAGGTGACTTTGGACGAAGTCGACCAGAAGCTTCTGGGCCTGCTGTCCAATAATTCAAGGCGCACCAATCAGTCGTTATCGGAAGCTCTCGGGCTTGCGCCGTCAACATGTCTCGCCCGCCTCAAGGCGCTCAAAGAGTCGGGGGTGATCAAGCGGTTCACCGTCGAAGTCGCCCCCGAAGCGATGGGCCTGCCCCTGCAGGCCTTGGTTAGCGTGCGGCTTAGGCCTGGCGCCCGGCATCTGATGAACGCCTTCGGGAACGAGTTGCGGGACCTGCCCGAAATCAAACAATTCTTCGTACTTGGAGGTGCAGACGATTTCCTGATCCACATCACGGCCAAGAACACCGAGCACATCCGTCAATTCGTACTGGACCATCTGTCATCGAATCCCGCCGTCGCAGGCACGCAGACCAACCTCGTGTTTGAACACGGCCACGGAACCGCCTTCGGACTCTAGGTTGCCTAAGACAAACCGCAGCAGCTGCCCAGGCCGGGAAGGCTATGGGCAGTTCCGGTCCAAGTCTTGCACTAGTGGAGGACGGCCCCACCTGCTGCAATGGCATTACGAGACGCGAAAAAGTCGCTCATCAGGGAAAGGAGTCGAAGTGTCATCCTCAGATGCACGTAACCCCGACTTTCAGAAAATCTTCGAAAGTCTTCCGAGCCAATACATCATCGTGACCCCCGACAGAACGATCGTCGCCGCCACTGACTCGTTCCTTGCATCTACGGGAAAGAGCCGTGAGGGAATCGTCGGTAAGGACATTCTTGATGCGTTTCCGGACAACCCGGACAACCCCGACGCCAAAGGCACAGAGATACTGCGCAGCTCCATCGAGCGTGTCGTGGAGACGGGCAAGATCGACATTCTTCCGCCTGTTCGCTACGACATCGAGAACTCAGACGGGATTTTCGAGCCCCGCTGGTTCCAGCCTCTGAACGCTCCGGCTTTCGACGGTGAGGGCAAGCTCGTCTACGTCCTGCACGGGGCGGAAGACATCACCGCTCAAATGATAAGCAAGAGCTGAAACCCTAGCCGCCCTGCCCCGATAAGGACTGAAAATCATGGACGACGTCAAAGTAACCCTCATTGGAGGGCCCACTCTGCTCCTGGAGATCGCCGGCTACCGGATGATCACTGACCCTACCTTCGATTCTCCCCAGGTCTACCACCACCCGATCGCCGGGCCCGTCACCAAGAAGCTCGGCCCCAGCGCCACCCCCGAGGAACTTGGCCAGGTTGACCTGGCTCTCGCCTCCCACGAGCACATCGACAATCTGGACGTAGCGGGCCGGGGTTTCCTGACAATGGTGCCACTTGCCCTCACAACGACAGAGGCCGCGGAGAATTTCGGCCCCAATGTCCTCGGGATCAGCGACTACGAGACTCATACCGTTGCACTTCCCGATGGACGGCAGATGAAGATCACGGCAGTGCCGGCGCATCATGGCCCGGAGCGCGTGTGGGACGCGCTCGGGCCCGTTATTGGATTCGTCCTCGAGGCCGAGGGCATGCCGACCGTATACATCAGCGGCGACAACTCCGAACTGGACATTGTGCGCGAAATTGCGGACCGTTTTCCAGCCATTGATATCGCCGTACTCTTCGTTGGCGGTGCCAAATTCGACGTGATTGCAGACGGCGCGTACATCACCCTCAGCAATGACCGCGCCCTCGAAGCGGCCAAGATCATGGGGGTCAAGAAGGTCGTTCCTGTGCACGAAGACTCATGGGAACATTTCAGTCAAAATGCAGACCAGATCAGCAAGCTTTTCGCTGACGCTGGTCTTAACGACCTCCTCATCGCCCTGAAGCCCGGAGAGTCTGCCGACATCCGGCTCTAGCAACCGGACCCCAGAATCGAAGGTTGGACGCTTAGCTGCCAACCTTCGATTCTGCGTTTAAAGGCGGAGCGAGTAAAGGCCGGCCATGACTACGTGGGATTGAGTTATGTGCGCGGCGCACACACAACCCCCCAATGAGTCAGGAAGAATGGCGGCAGCACAACTCACCGACCGCTTGGAGCCCAGGGACGATGACGACCATTGCAGAGCAATTCACCCGGGAACACGACGAACTGGCAAACGCAGCAGGAAGCCTGGGCGCCGACTACTGGTCCATATCGCAAGGGCTGCGGCTGCTGGGCGATCGCTGGTCCCTGTTGATCGTGCGTGAACTGCTCGGCGGTGAAAGGGGCTTCAATGATATGTCCCGGGCGCTGCCTGATCTCTCCCGGACGCTGCTCTCCCAGCGGCTCAAGCGGCTGGTCCAACTCGAGCTTGTCATTCGCAACGATGAAACCGGTCCCCGCGGCTCACGGCGCTACAGACTGACGCCGGTCGGCTACGGGCTGCGGCAGACCTTGGAGTCGCTCGGCCTCTGGGCAAGCCAGTGGCAGGCACCCTTTGAGAATGACCTGCGGGCAGGGCTTGGCACACTGCTCGAACATATGGGCCGCAGCCTTCTGGCGGATTCCCTGCCCCGGAAGTCGATGGTTTTGGCGTTTGAGTTCGACAATGTCCGGGGAGCTCCCTTTCAAGGTTGGATCTGCAGAGAGAACAGCAGGACGATCTCGAGTATCGGCCGCTCAGAACGTATCCCGGATCTTCAGATCCATGTCGCCCCGCGGGTCCTCTACGATCTCTGGTGGGGTCTTCGCCGCTGTGAAGACGCACGGCAGCTGGGCTCCATTGGATTTGTTGGCCCGGACGAGTGGGCTGCGGGCTTCTCGGGTTGGTTCGCTCCCCGGGCAGCTTCCTGATGTCAGTGCCCCACTGCTGTTCCCCTCTTTTCGGATGCAACTGAAGGACGCCAAACAAGGACTACACCACTCAGCCAGGGGAGAGTAGGGTCATTTAAACACCGGCGCTGTCGCCCGGAATGACCAGGAGACCGCGTTGTGCCGGCGCTGCTTTCTTGGAGGAACCCGGATGGCTGGATGGAATGCTGATACGGCTGCAGGCCCTCTGGGGGCAGGGACCGTCACCCTGGTGGAGGAAACCTCGTTCTGTATTTCCTTGCCCAGTGGGGACATCTATCCCGGGCATCCTCATGGCCTGTTCGTTCAGGACACCCGCTTTCTGTCCCGCTGGAACCTGACAATCGACAGCCACGCGCTTGAGTCTCTGGCGGCAGAGACGCAGGAGCCCTTCCGGGCACTGTTTGCAGGCCGTGTTAACCGGTCCGACGGGTATGCTGACAGCCCGCTTATCGTAGAGCGGCTGCGGGAAGTTGGAGCCGGCATCCAAGAGCGAATCACCGTTCGCAACTACTCGAGGGAGCCGATCGAATGCGTGGTTTCCCTCGAGGCGGAAGCGGATTTCGCGGACCTTTTCGAGGTGAAGGAAGCGCGTATCCAGCGTACGTGGGACACATCACGCCACATCGGCGGAGACCAACTGACCATCGCCGGCAAATGGCAAGGCGTGCGAAAACGGGTGACCATTCAGGCTGCAGGAGCAGAGATGAAGCCGGAGGGGGTCACCTACGTGATAACCGTCCCGCCGCACGGCCACTGGAGTGCAGTCGTCAGCGTCACACCTGAGCTCGAAGCCTCCGGCCGGAGCGCCGTGCTTGTCCACCCTGATGGGGAGGGATTGTCTCCGAGTGACCGTCGCCGGAAGGAGTGGGTTGCCAAGATACCGGTCGTTCGCATGGGCAATCGATCCATCGAGCGGACTTTACGGCGGAGCTACGATGATCTGGGCGCCCTCAGGATCGAGGACTCGAGCCATCCCGAGCGTGTTGTGGTTGCTGCGGGCGCACCATGGTTCATGACGCTCTTCGGCCGTGATTCCCTGTGGGCCTCCGAGATGGCGTTACCGGTGGATCCCTCACTGGCCCTCGGTACGCTGCAGACCCTGGCGGACCGGCAAGGAAGCGTAGTGGACCCGCTGACAGAGGAGGAACCCGGCAAGATTTTGCATGAAGTAAGGTTTAGCGTCAATAGCGGGTTGGCCCTTGGAGGCAAATCGGCGTACTACGGAAGTGTCGACGCGACGCCGCTGTTTGTGGACGTGCTTGGAGCCGTCAGCCGGTGGGGATTCGGAGCGGATATTATCGCCGACTTGCTGCCTCACGCGGACCGGGCCCTGGAATGGATACGTCATTACGGGGACAAGGATGGCGACGGTTTTGTTGAGTATGAACGCCTCAACGACCAGGGCCTAATAAACCAGGGCTGGAAAGACTCCTGGGACGGAATCAATTTTGCCGATGGAACGCTTGCCGAGCCCCCAATCGCGCTCTGTGAGGTCCAGGCCTACGTCTATGCCGCATATACGGCGCGCGCATGGATGGCATACGACGCCGGGGACACCGCACGTGGAGATGAGCTCACCGATCTGGCGGCGGAGCTGAAGCGGAAGTTTAACGAGCAGTTCTGGATGCCGGACCGGGGATATTACGCAATCGCCCTCGACGGCAGGAAACGGCAGGTGGACGCGTGTGCTTCCAACATGGGCCACTGTCTGGTCTATGGCCTCGTTGACGAGGACAAGGCTCCGCAGGTTGCCGAGCGGCTTATGTCACCGGAGATGTTCAGCGGCTGGGGTGTAAGGACCTTGGCCAGCAACATGGGTGCCTACAACCCCGCCAGCTATCACAATGGCTCGGTATGGCCGCACGACAATGCGATCATCGCTGCCGGTCTGTTGCGGTATGGCTTCGTGGCGGAAGCACAGCGCGTTACTACTGCAATATTGGAAGCCGCCGAATGGTCAGGCGGGCGCTTGCCCGAACTCTTCTGCGGCTTCAGCCGTGACCAGTTCGCCGAACCCGTACCGTATCCAACGGCGTGCTCACCCCAGGCTTGGGCAGCAACCGCCCCGATCCTTCTGGTGACCAACCTGATGCGGTACGACGTTCACGTCTCCCGTCGGGGACTGTGGATGGACCCTGTGCTCCCGAAAGCCTACGGGGATCTGCACATCACTAACGCACCTGTTGGCGGTGACCGGATCACCATTGACATCGATAAGTCCGGCCCATCCATTCGGGGCCTGCCTGAGTGGATGCAGTTTCGGCGCGGACATCGGCCATGGATTACGGAACTGGTGGAAGAAGCAGACCGCCGGCGGCAAAGCTAGGCAGCTAAGCTGCCGGCAACACTCCGCGACGTCATAGCCGTGCTGCCTGAAAGGATACGAGCGGGCTGCAGTGCCTGGGCCACTACGCAGCAGGTCCGCCGGGTCTTGCTCGCTTTGGGACATGCCATCGAGCATTCAGACGCTGAATCCAGGGCGCCCTCACCAGGAAGGGTTCGGCCCTGGACGGATGCCGTTCAGTGTCTGCCGCCTGCCACGCCTCCGGTTAGGCGCTGCAACGTGCCCAACCGGAGGCGCGGCGATGATGAGCGTCACTTCCTGTGCTCACCGTGCCAGCCCATCACATCGAGTGGCGGCCGTCTCAGTGCTCCGGCCAGTAGTCGTAGACGTCACTGGTCCCGCGCATGAATTCGACAAAGACGCAGTCCTCGTCCCCGACCGTCCATGCTTCATGCTCCGGGGGCAGCATCATGAGGTCTCCGGCAGAGAATTCCTCCTCGGAACCGGTACGCTGACGCACGCCTAAACTGCCTTCCAGTATGTAGGCCACATGCGGCATGGGACACATATCGGTGTCGAGAATTCCGGTCTTGACCGCGTCCTCCGTTACTGACGCCCCCACCGGGAAACGAACGAGAAGGGCGCTGGCCCCATCAAGGGTCACCATCCTCTTCGTGATTCTCCCGATAGTAATGAGTTCGTACTTGTCCTCGTCGACAAAATTGGCCTTCTGCATGCGTGAGAGGTTTGCAGTCATAATTCTTCCTCTACTCCTTCGTCGGATAAGGCATCGGCGGTGACACCTTGCTTCAATTCAGCGACCCGCCCTGTGGGCCGGACAAGTACGAAAGCTGTACCACCCCGACCCTGAGCACAGTGGGCGGCGCATCTTCCCTAGTCAGACCGCGATATCCGACGACGTTCTCAAGTCCGAATAGTCAGGACCAAGGCGAGCGAGATGATCCCTGCAACGACGGTCGATGCGCCCAGAGCGGCCGGAAGGCGACCGTCGGCGGCCCGGACAGGTGGCCGGTCCGGAGTTGTGAGGGTTTCATAGTGCCGGAGGTATCGCCACCGGACCGCGAACAGTAAGAGGACTGCTTCCAGGACCCCTCCCACACCCAGCAGCAGCGACCAGGGCCCGAGGATGGGCGGAAGGACCTTCATAGCGAGAAGCGAGCCTGCCAGGAAGGCAAGGCAGGTTCGCTGCCAGGCGAGGCCAGTGCGCTCCGGCTGGAGCCCGGGATCGAAGAGCGCACTCACTTCAGTACGATTCCGACCAATACCAGGACGGCAACCGATACCAGCAGAACAGTGAGGGGGAGCGAGAACGGCGCCGAGGGAAGAGGAGAACTCCTCCGCAGCGCCCGTTCTGTCCTCGTCCACCCGCTCCAGGCCTGGAAGGCTGACATGATCCCGGCGAGGATCAGCAGGACGGACGCAGCAAGCCTGTACCCGGGATGGATGCCGAGGCCCAGCGCCTCGAGAGCGACCCCGCCGGCGAGCAAAGCCAGTGCGGTACGAATCCATGCCAGGAAGGTGCGTTCATTGGCGAGGCTGAAACGGGCATCAGGTTCATCTCCCTGGCTGAAAACCGCTTTGGGGAAGCGCTGGAGCTCAGCCAACGGCTTCGCCTTCGCCGGCTTTGTTTACCTGAAACATCGCGTTGGAGTGTTCGGTCCATTCGTCGATGCGGACCCTCACTGCCGTGCGGGGGTTGCGGATCGCGTAGGGCGCGCCAAAATAGTGCACGGTCATGGCATCGATGATCTCCAGGTTCGTATCATCGAAGAATTCAACGGCAGTTCCAAGAACGCTGACAGCCTCTGTCCAGTCGTCGTTCTTCAGGACGGTGAGTGACACTCGGGGGTCCTCGCGGAGGTGCTGGAGCCGGCCGCCGCGGGAATTGCCCGAGGCAATGCTCAGGAGGATATGCCCGGCGTCTTCGGTCAGGTAAACGATCTGGACGGTGACTGGGCGTCCATCGGGGGCGACAGTTGCCATGACTGCCGGGTTGGGCCGGGAGACGAAGTCGTACAGGTGCTGGGGGAGAGCGGGCAAGGGAGCACGCCTTTCGGGATGGTCAAGAAGGGACCAAAGTCAGCCGGGCGTACTGGCGGGCTGCCGGCTGGGCAATGGATCTGGAAGGTGTTTCGGGGTTATCGCCGGGCGGTTCCCCAGGTTGAGCGGAGCTGGTCGAGGTAAATGCGGAGCTCTGCGACCATGGACATGGTGTGCGGCTCAGCCACCCATTGCTGCTGGAGTCCGTCAAGCACGGCGATAGTGTTGCGGACGATTGCCTCCGCGGGGGCATCCGGGAGGATTTCGCCTGATTTCTTGCCGACCTCGATTGCCTGGCTGAGCCATTCCCGGGTGCTGCGGTAGTGATCAAGGATCCATTGGTTGGCGGGGTGATTGGCTTCCGTGGCTTCTGCCGAGATCCGTACGAACAGACCGATCCACTCCGGACGCGTGGAGTTTCGTGCGACCAGGGCCACGAGCGAGTCGAATGCGGCCCATCCCATGGGCGCAGCTCCTTCTCCGAAGAGGAATTCGCTGTCTTCCTTTTCCCGCTGCTCGAGTACGGCAGCAAGCAAGGCTGTCTTGTTGGGGAAGTGGTGGAGCAGGCCCGACTGGGACAGTCCGGTCCGCACGGCAACCTCGGCGATGGAGGACTTGTTGTAACCGCTGGTGGAGAACAGCTCGATTGCCGCCTGTATGGCCTTGGCGCGGGCGACGTCACCGGCCTTTTCTGTACGGTTTCGTTCGCGTTCGATGCGGTAGCCGGGTGGGTAAGACATGCCTTTAGGACTCCTGTCCGTTCTCGAGCGGAACCGTGATTCGGGGATCGCCGAGGCCGCGTGCAATGACCAGTGAACCGCCGGAGAGCGGCAGCCACCTGCGTTCTTTCACATTCCAAATCCGCTGGGTTCGCAGATCACACTGAACTTGAACGGTACCGCTCTGTCCGGCGTCGAGGGAAACCTGCGCCCATCCGATGAGGCGTGCAGGCTGGCCGTCGTCGGTGGGCAGATGGTAGACCTGCACAGTCTCATTGCCGGAGTGCAGACCAGTGTTGGTCAGGGCGACAGTTACCGCCTTGACTCCTGCCCTGTCGCGCTCGGTGATCTGGGCGGAGGTGTAATCCCAGGTGGTGTAGCCGAGGCCGTGGCCGAACCAGAACAACGGTTCGGCTCCTGACTGGTGCCAGCCCCGATAGCCAACGCGCGGCCCTTCCGCATACTCAAGACGCCCCGCATCGGGTGCCGTCACCCAGGCCGGCCCTTCTCCGTCGCGGGCCGGGAAGGTCGTGACGAGGCGCCCCGCCGGTTCGATCTCACCCGTCAGTGCTGCAGCGACGGCGTCTCCGGCTTCCTGGCCCGGAAGCCCGGCGAAGAGCACGGCGTCGACATTGTTGAGCCAGGGCATCAGCACCGGTGTGGCAGCGTTAACGACAACGACGGTGCGGGGAGCGACGGCGGCGACGGCCGCGACCAGGGCGTCCTGCTCACCGGGAAGGGCCAGCGTCTTTTTGTCCTGCCCCTCAGTCTCCTGTTCCTGGGTGTTGCCGACGACGACGATGGCGGTGTCAGTAGCTGCTGCCGCTTCGACAGCCTCGCGGATTGCGGCTGCGGCCGGACGGGCGGCGGCCGTGACTACGAGCCCGATGATCCTCATCTCGAAGTGCGGCCCCGTGGTGGCGGTAATCCGTGCCCCGGATTCCAGGGGAACCACTGAGACGTGGCTCTTGGGCCGGTGAAGGCCGCCGCCCGGGCCATCGTGAGGAGTGACGGTAAATGACTCGTGGTGGCCGGGTGCAGTTACGGTCCACTGTCCGGGGCCGATGACGCCGACGCGCATCCGGGCCGGCGAGGGCAACGTTACGTCGGCCGACAGCTCGATCCGGGCTGCACTGGCCAGCCAGCCATCCTCGGCCACCTCGAGTTCAGCCACGTCGAAGTGCCGGGACTCCGTAACGTTGCCCTGCGCGTCGAGGGCCCGGACCCGCATGCCCGGGGTGCCTGTTTCGGGATCGCGCACAATCGAGGCCGGCGCTGCCACCATCCTTGTCCGGGTTTCCACTCCGTCCACGTTCGTCACCCCGGGTCCGAGCGCGGAGGCGAGGCCTTCTGCGATGCTGACAATGTGCGGCGGGCGGACCCGGGCGGAGCCGCCGCCCTGGGCGACAGTGTCAGTGGCGTGGCGCCCGATGACGGCCACGGTTCCGGCTCCCTTGGTGAGCGGGAGCGTGGCGTTGTCGTTCTTGAGCACGGTCATGCCCTGGGCCGAGATCCTAAGCAGCTGTTCACGGCGCACGTTACTGTCCGGGCGCGGGACGTCAGTGGGCCAGGTGCGCTGTTCCCCGAAAGCTCCCACGCGGGCAGCAAGGGTCAGCAGCCGGCGGACATGCTCATCAACGGTCTCTTCCAGTACCTCTCCGGAACGCACGGCTTTCTCCAGGGACGTGCTCCAGACCGTGTCGGGGCCGGGCATCACCAGGTCGAGACCGGCGTCTGCGCTCTCCGCTGCCCGCTTCGTGGCAAACCAGTCCGACATGACGAGCCCGTCAAAACCCCACTCCTGCTTCAGGATGCCATTGAGCAGCTCCGCGTGCTCCGTTGCGGTGACGCCGTTGACGCTGTTGTAAGAGGCCATGACGGTCCACGGCTGCGCATCCTGCTCCACAATTTCAAACGGCAGCAGGTACAGCTCGCGCAAGGTCTGTTCGTCAACAACACAGTCAACGGTAGTGCGCTGTGTTTCGGATTCATTGGCAAGGAAATGCTTCGGGGACGCACCGATTCCCCTGCTCTGCAGCGAGCGGACATAGGCGGCTGCGAGAACTCCCGTCAGGTACGGGTCCTCGCTGAAACATTCGAAGAGGCGTCCGCCCAAGGGAGTGCGGTGGAGGTTGATCGTTGGACCCAGGACGATATGGGTCTGCTGATCCGCGGCTTCCTCTGCCAGGAGCGCCCCTACTTCTTCAAGCACCGCAGAGCTCCAAGTTTGCGCCAGCAGCGTGGCGTTGGGCAGCAGGCAGCTCTCGCGGCCACCGACGACTTCTTCCCCGCGCACACCGGTCGGGCCATCGGACATAACAATCTCGCTCAGGCCAATGGATTCTTCGCCCCACAAGCTGAACATCTTTGCCCCCGACAAAAGCCGGACTTTGCCTGCCAGGTCAAGGGACCGGATCGCGTCGTCTATCAGGGCCGTGTGAATCTTCCCCAGGCCGGGCACGGCCCGGTGCGGGAATTCAGCGGCATGAACGGTCATAGGAGGACTCCTTCGTCAGAGTAGCTGCTCGGGGAAGGGCAGCGCGTTTCTGCCTGTGCGTTGAATCACAGCCTACCACAACGGACCGTGTACTCGGTCGGTCGCTGGACCCAACCAAAAACAGGCTTCCAAGTACGGAGTGTAACGATTCGATAACCCGACCGTGTACTCGGTCGGTGTGCGCTATTGTGGTTCCTATCACATCGGGCCGCTCTGGCCCGGCTGCCCCTTTCCACAGAAAGCATTGAGACCCATGGTTGTGTCTGATTCTGCTGCAGGACCCGAAGCGCCTAAGGCCTGGTCCGCCGCCCCCCTTCCCGTCGAGAAGGCAAAAGCTAGTGTTATCGCAACGATGGTGCTCGCTCGGCTGGGACTAATGATTGCCCTCTTTATGCCCATCGTCGCGGGCATGACACTCAAGGTGCAGTCCTTGGTTCCCGCGCCGGAGGTTGCCGCCACACTCGGCACCGTGATCTCGATGGGCGCGTTCGCCGCCCTTCTCTTCGACCCCATTTTTGGCCGGCTCAGTGACCGTACAGTCGGTCGATTCGGCCGCCGCCGGCCGTGGTTGGTTGCCGGTGCGCTGGGACTCCTGGCGTGCCTGGCCATTATTGCCCTGGCCCCGAATGCTGTAATTCTGGGCATCGGCTGGTTCTTCGCGCAGGCCCTTGGCAATGCGGCGGTTGCCGCACATACGGCGACCCTGGCAGATCAGGTACCCCAGTGGCAGCGCGGCAAAGTCAGCGGCATGATCGGCATTGCCTCCCAGGCGGCCTCACTCGGCGCAGCCTACTCGGCAAGCCTTTTCGGGCAGAACATGCTTCTACTCTTCCTGGTCCCCGGTGTCCTCTCACTGGTGCTGGTGCTTGTCTTTGCTTTCGTGCTGCCGGACCAGCCCATACAGCGCCGCCCAGCCCCTGAAGGCGGGGTGCGGACCGCACTTAAGACCTTCTGGGTCAACCCTCGCCAGAACCCCGACTTCGCCTTCGCCTGGATGTCCCGCTTCCTCGTCGTCCTGGCAATGTTCATGTTCGTCACGTTCCGGTTGCTGTACCTTCAGCAGAATCTGGGTCTCTCCAAGCAAGATGCGGCCGGCGCGCTGGCTATGGGTGTCCTCATCTACACCGTTGCCCTCGTCACCGCCGGCCAGATTGCCGGATGGATCTCCGACCGGATCGGGCGGCGAAAAGTCTTCATCTGGACTTCGGCCATAATCTTCGGCATCGGTACCTGGATGTTGACTCTGGCCAACTCAACGAGCGCGTTCTACTGGGCTGAACTGGTCATCGGCATCGGGTTCGGCATCTATATCGCCGTTGACCTCGCCCTCGTCATCGATGTCCTCCCGAATCCTGAGGACACGGCGAAGGACCTCGGCGTATTCAATATCGCCATGACGGGTCCGCAGACACTCGCTCCGGCAGTCTCAGCAGCCCTGGTGACGATGGGTGGTGGCCGTTATGACCTCCTGCTCGCCGTAGCGGCCGGGACTGCCCTGCTGGGGGCGCTAACGATCCTCCCCGTCAAGAAAGTGCGCTGACACTGACATCCGACTGGACCGGTAACGGGCCCTGCGGCCCGAAGCAGGGGGAGTTGGTTTCGGTGACTAAAGAATGGGTAAGCGCCCGGCTGGCAAATCCAGCCGGGCGCTTCGTCATCCCGGCGCGCTGGGAAAACGTGCCTGCGCCATTGAGCCCAGGTCTAACGCGCCACCGGAGTAACTAAAATGCCGAGCCAGCCGAGGTTTTCCTTTGTGTATGCGGAGGACGATGGCAAGGTGCAGCTGCCGATCGCGGTGGACGTTGACCGCGCACCTGCTTGCTTTAGCTCGGACCGGCGCCGGCACCGGCCAGCATTCACTTTTCACCTATATACCCCTAGGGGGTATATTGTTCATGTTGTCAGTGACATGGTATGTCCCGGCGAATGCCTCGCATCAGCCCCCACAGCCGTCAACCCCAGCGCCCATTGATGCTTCGTCGACGAATGGAAACTGGCATGTTTGAATCTGAAAACCGCGCTCAGCTGCCTCTCGCCGTGTCAAGCGTCGGACGCAGCTGCTGCTCTCCGAAATCCTTGTCGTCACCTCACTTGGCGGGTGCCACCGCGTTCACCCTCGAGGGCCTGACATGCGGGCACTGTGCCCAGACTGTCGAGAAGGCTGCCTCAGCCCTTGAGGGCGTGGAGTCTGCGGCCGTTGAGCTCGTTCCCGGCGGCCGCTCCCGCTTGCTTATAGCCGGCAAACCAGCCCGGGCTGCTGTCCGTCAGGCGGTCGTTTCCGCCGGCTACACGGTCGTCGGCAGCTAAACCGTGAACTTCACGCGATCCTCAGACGCCTGAACGGCTGGCAGGCCATTAACCAAGGACTGATCCAGCAATGGGGGGATGCTGGCGCTTCGGCGGCCTTTCAGGCGGTGCCGCCAGTCAAGGACCCAATACCCCTCCCTGGGTATTCCTGCTTTCTGCGGGCACCCGCTGCCCGCCAATTTGTAGAGGAAAATGTTATGACCGAAAAAGAAAGTCAGCAGCGCGGATTGGTGCCGCTGCTGGTGATCGCGACAGCGCAACTGATGCTCGTGCTCGACGACTCCATCGTGAACATCGCACTGCCAAGCATCCAGCAGGTACTCGGGGTGAGCGCCGTGCATCTGCCCTGGATTGTGAACGCCTATATTCTTGCATTTGGCGCTCTGCTGCTCCTGGGTGGTCGGCTTGGTGACCTCTATGGCCGCCGACGCGCCCTGCAGGCGGGCCTCGCTCTCTTTGTTGTGGGATCCTTGGCGGGTGGCCTCAGCCCCAACAGCGCGCCACTCATCGCTGCCCGCGCGATTCAGGGACTGGGAGCAGCGCTGGTTTCTCCCAACGCGTTGGCCCTGATCGCCACTACGTTCTCAGAACGTAAGACCCGTGATGCGGCTCTTTCGCTGTACGGCGCCATGTCCGCTCTTGGCATCGTCGTGGGGCTGCTCCTTGGCGGTGTCCTGACCGATACCCTCGGCTGGCGGTGGGTCTTTTTCATCAATGTACCCATTGGCATTCTCGTGCTGCTGGGCAGCCGGACCCTTGTGAGCGCAGGGCGGCACGTGGGGAGCCTCGACGTCAGGGGCGCGGTGCTGGGAACCGGCGGCATGGTCGCCCTGGCGTACGCCATTACACGGTTCAGTGAGGACGGCTTCGCCGACACCATCGGGCTTGGACTTCTCTGCGCCGCTGCGCTGCTGCTCGTGTCCTTTGTCGCTACGCAGGCGCGCAGCCGGACACCTTTGCTCCCTCTGGGCCTGTTCCGGGACCGCGGCCGCGCCGGCGCTTATGCGTCCATGCTGCTGATGGCCATCGGCCCCATGGGGGGCTTTTACGTGGTCACCCTTTATCTCCAGCAGGTTCAGCACTACAGCCCCCTTCAGACCGGTGCCAGCTGGCTGCCGTTCGCGGCCGGCCTGGTGCTCGGGGCAGGCCTCGCGCCCAAGCTGCTTTTGAAGATTGCCCCGCGCATCATCGCAGCGGCCGGAGCACTCCTCAGCGCCGGGGCAGCCTTCTGGTTCTCCTTCATCGAGGCAGACACCAACTACTGGCTGCACCTGGCTCCGGCCATGTTGGTCCTCGCGCTGGGGTCCGGCCTCAGCATCATCGCACTGACCCAGGCTGCGGTCTACCAGACCAAGGAACAGGAGGCCGGAATTGCCTCCGCCCTGCTGAACTCCGCACAACAGATCGGGGTCGCCCTCGGACTGGCAGTTCTGGCAGGGATCGCTGCAACCGTAAGCAACAGGCATGCGGCCCTGAGCGGGGAAGCCCAACTGGTCACCGGATACGGCAGCGCGCTTGTCGTCGCGGCTGGGGTGCTGGTGGCTGCAGGAATACTTGCCGCAGCTACGCTGCCCTCCCGAACCGCTGTCGAAGCCGATGCCCCCGCCGCGGCTGCGGTGCATTAGGCTGCACATCCGCACCGGTTTCCGAAAATACAGCCCGCCCGCCCCGGTACGTAGGCGGGCGGGCCTGTCATTTGAGGCCGGACGATGGGGAGTCACTCAAGGTTCAAAGCGCAGGCCCAGCCTCATCCGCCTATGGATACATATGGAGGCATCGTTCGCGGCTCACTCAGCCGAGGGTAACGGGAACAGCGCGCCAGGCATCCTGAGAGGATCAGTCTGTGATGAGGCGCCTTGCGAACGTTAGCGAGTCGCTGGTTTCGAACCCGACGGCGCGCCAAAAATCGGCCGCGGCTGCATTCGTACTGCGGACGTTGAGATGGATCTTGGGACAACCCAAGGCACCGAGCCGCCGTTCGACATCCTGGACAAGGCCGCGGCCCAGCCCGCGCCCTTGCTCTTCGGGGTGGACAGCAAAGTAGTGGATCCAGCCTCGATGGCCGTCGTAGCCTGACATGGCCGTCCCAACCACACGGTGGCCGTCATGTGCCACTACGAAAAGCTCGGGCTGTACCCGGAGCTTCCGCTCTATATCTTTTCGAGGGTCGTTCCAGGGGCGGACAAGGCCACAAATACTCCAGAGCTCCACCACGGAATCCTCGTCTTCGGTCATGAAGCTGCGAAAAGTAACTGCCGGCATTATCCGTTTCCTCGGGGCTGGTGTTGGGGGACAGTGGGTGGAGCTGCCTTCAGGGGGCGGCGGTGCAAGAAAAGAATACCGATCTCAAACAATGCGCTGCCGCCGAAGGGACCCGCTGGGTCCAGGGTCCGGCGGCCGACGTTAGTCGTTGACGCCCGTGAGTCGCTGAAGCGCGGCGGTGCGGGCGTCGGGGCAGGCTGTTTTGGGGACCATCCAGAGGTAGGTGCGTCAGCGCGGCAGTTCCTTCGGAGTAAATATGCAGTAGTGCGAACGTAGGCATCCAGCGTTGGGATGAGGGGAAGCCCAACTACCGCACAAGTTCATAGAGCGTGCCGTGCTTCTCACCGAGGACGCTCCACTGCTGGGAAAGCATGGGACGTACTGGTGGGGCTGGCAGGTACGTGCCCCTACACAGACGGAAAGTCCTAACCGTTGTTCATGTGGTGGTCGCACTGTTTTGCCTGAAAATGCAAGGATTGCAGCACTGCAGATCGCAGTGTTTTTCGCATTCTTCGGGTCCTTAAGTAGTCGCGTGATGTGTTCCCTGTAATGACAGGAATTTCGGTGGGAAGTTGGGTTTGGTTTTCCCGAAGTCTAAGTGTCTATGGGCTCGCTGGGCACCCCTGCAAGCGATGCGCGAAACGCCGATCGTACGCGAAAAGTTCATGAACCGCTCCAGCCACTTTTGCCCGGTTTGCCAGCAAAATCGCTAGCTTGAGCGTAAGCGGAGGCCGATGAGCATATGGTGATCCAAGGGCGCGCGACCGTCACGTTGGGGATCCGGACACGGCCGTGCTCGACTGCTCTTCCCATTGACATTCATGTTTTGCCGGCCGAGTGGTTGAGTCAGACTAGACCGGGGCATGATCAGTTTCAACGTCAGTGGTCGCGGCTAATGTCCCTAACATCGAACGAATGGAGGAGGTACCATGGCGCTGAAGACGTCGCTGGCAGGGCGGGTGCGGAACACGACACTGCCGAAAACCCATGCGCTGCTCCCGCTGCACGAGGCGGTCGTCAACGGCATCCAGGCGATCGACGCGCGGTTCCCCGACGATGCCGCTGGCCGAGGGCGTCTCACCGTCCGGATTCACCGGGAGCGGCAGGGGGCGTTTGACCTTAGCGCGGGTTCTCCTGGCCGCGCACCGCTCAAGATCATCACCGGCTTCAGCGTCGAGGACAACGGCATCGGGTTCACGCCCGACAACATGACGTCCTTCGAGACGCTCGACAGCGACTACAAGGCCGGTATGGGTTGCCGCGGCGTGGGCCGGCTGCTCTGGCTGGTGGCGTTCGATCGCGTCGAGGTGCGCAGCGCCTACTACGAGGGTGGGACCCTTGCGGGACGTCAGTTCAGGTTCTCGGTCAGTCAGGACGTCGTGCGCGACGACGCGCCCGACGGACTGACCGATGCCGGCAGCTCTGTGTGTCTGGAAGGCTTCAAGAAGCCGTACCAGCAGAGCGCGGCGAAGACGGTTGAGGCCATCGCGCGCGAAATCTTCGAGCACTGTATCTGGTACTTCCTCCGCGACGGCGGCGCTCCCGACGTGTTCGTGTCTGACGACGATGAGACGTTCTCGCTCAAGGACTTTGTCGAAGAGCTCGGGCACTCCGAGACTTCAGCGTCGTTCGAGGTCAAGGGCCAGACGTTCGAGATGCTCAACCTGCGCCTCAAGACCTCGGCCCGCAACGCCACGCCGCGCCTGCACTGGTGCGCCGCGAACCGGGTCGTCAAAGACGAGAGCATCGCGGGGAAGCTGCCGGGCCTCTACGCGCGCATGAAAGACGGCACCTCAACCGAGTTCACCTACGTCTGCTACCTGTCCTCGACCTACCTCAACGACCACGTCAGGGCCGACCGCACGGACTTCGACCTGCCGGAGCGCATGGCGGGCGACGCCCTGATCGACGAGCCGACGCTCGACGACATCCGCACAGGCGTCCTGCAGGAGGTCTCGAGGGCGCTGACCGAGCCGCTGGCATCTGCGCGGGTCGCGAGCAAGGAACGGATCCACCAATACGTGAGCACCAAGGGGCCGAAGTACCGCCCGCTCATGAAGCGCATCGAATCAGCCGGGATCGTCGTGGACCCGTCGATGAAGGACACCGACCTCGAAATGGAGCTGCACAAGCATGCCCAGAGGATCGAAACCGATTTACTGGCAGAGGGCCAGGCCGTATTCGCGGATTCGAGCGGCGACAAGCCCGAAGATTACGACGAGCGCCTCGCCAAGTACCTCGTGACAGTGAAGGATTTCAACCAGTCTGACCTGGCGAACTACGTCGCCCGACGACGAACCACCCTCGACATCCTCGCGAAACTCATCGAGTCGGACGGCAACGGCAAGTACGCCCGCGAGGACCGTATCCATGAGCTGCTCTTCCCGATGCGGCAGGAGTCGAACGAGGTCGGGGTCGACGCGTCAAACCTGTGGATCCTCGACGAGCGGCTCGTCTTCCACGACTACCTCGCGTCCGACAAGACGTTCAAGAATATGCCCGTCACGGACGATGCCTCGACGAACAGACCAGACATTCTGGCAACCCGCGTGCTCGAGCCGGACTTGCCCGTGCTGGCGTCCGAAGGGCAGAAGCTGCCGCTGCAGTCGATCGTCGTCGTCGAGCTCAAGCGTCCCATGCGCAATGATGCGACGGCGGAGGATAAGAACCCCATCGCACAGTGCCTCGACTACGTCGCGCGCGTCCGTGAGGGCAAGGCGGCGACTGCAACTGGGCGACCGATCCCGTCGAGCCCGCAGGAGCCGCCGGCTTTCTGCTATGTCATCGCCGACCTGACGCCGACGATGGAGCGCATGTGCAAGCTGTCGACCCTGACCAAAACACATGACGGGCTCGGGTACTTCGGCTACATCGAGCCCTACAAGGCCTACGTCGAAGTCATCAGCTTCGACGGTCTCGTCAATGCGGCCACAGAGCGGAACAGGGCGTTCTTCGATAGGCTCGGCCTGCCGTCGAGCTAGGCGACGATCAGCGTCATGCTCCTCCGCGTAGCACGGCTGCATGTCCGATGTTGTAGGACCTCCGGGGAGGTGTGTCAGAGCTAGTCAAGTGATGGAGGTCCCGATGGGCTGATCGTCAGGCTGGAGGCGTTGGACCTGAGGTCTTGAGCCGGTGGGTAGGTGTCAGCGGTACCAGCCGCGGCGGGTGGGTACTTCTATCCGCGGCATTTCGTGCGGTTTCAGCGGACGTTGGGGAACCGGGCGGATGGAGTAAGGGGTGATGCGGTCCTCCTCGTGCTCCCTCTCGATCATTTCTGCGGCACTCTTGTCCGTCCTGCGGATGTGGTCCACCGCCCAGGTCAGGAGCACGTCGAGGCGATTGACTTCCGCTTCTGCAGCCAGGAGCCGTTCATGGGCCGTCACCGAGCCATAACCGCACCATTGGCGGAGGATCTCATGAACGGGTCTTTGGCAGCGCAGGTAATGGTCGTATTCAAACTCGGCTGAAGTGCTTACCGGTTCCCGGGTTTCCCAGTTTTCAATTGTTCCGCCCCGCTTGGATTTTTCTCGAGCCACTGCTTCCTCGGCCATGACCAGGTCCAGGACCGGGGCCGGGTTTCTGCGACAGGCCAGCTCCAAGACAGCCAGCGCCGCACGCGGCGACAGGAACACCTCGCCGTCCTGAACCAGCCAGGAAAATCGGGACTGGAATGCAGCCACGGTCTGTCCGGTGAGCGTTTCGAGGGCAACGTGGTCGTGGACCGTCAACGAGTCGTCGCTTGAAGCGACGGACAGCTCGGCGACCTCAGAAGGTACAAGCAGCTCAAGGGCCGCCCACAGGGCCGACGCCTCATGTTCGTCGATGGACTCGGCCTTGAGCCGCCTCCAGCCATCCATCGAAGCGTCGTACGGGACTACGTCTTCCCACGGCACCTTGAGCCGCGAGCGAGGGACGTTCTCTTCCCTGCCCGGTGGATGGCCGTGCGTGTGACGGATGACGACCCGGAATCTTCGACCCTCCCGGTGCACCGCCACGATATGCACCCGCTCAGACGGTGCATCGTCACGTAGCCTGTAGGCCCACTCTTGACCTGGGCTGGGACTACGTGAAACATCAGCTTTTGGTTCCATAGCCGCTCATTATCCGTCCACCCCCGGCTGCTGTCTCCTAAGCAGATTGGTGCCAACAAGTTAACCGAACGAGAAATCATCAGCTGGAACTGCGCAGAACCTTGCTTTTGTTCAAAGCTACGTTTTCGCAGTGGTGCCCCGCGCGTTCCCTCGATTTGTCCGGTGCTCTGGGCGAGGATCAAAGAATGAGCGCGGCCGAGACTGACACTGTTCCCGATGACCATACTCCTGAGCCTGGGAGACTGCTGACGCGGGTACCGGGGCGGGCACGGCCCCAGAAGCAGGCCCTCCGGGAGTTCGAGGAGGGTGTCGCCCAGTTGCGGCAGCAGTACGATCCGGTATTCTGGCCGCTCTTCGTCCCGGAAGCCAAGAACATGTTTCGCTGGCGCGTCCAGTTGGAGTGCGGATGTACGCACGAGGTCTACACGCACGGCGAGGATAGGTATCCGGACGATCGCCGCTACCTCGACCGTTTCACCCGAGGCCGGTTTCCCGCCGGCGAGTACTGGTGCTCGACCAAACACGAACCTGCTCAGAAGCCGTATCGGGACATCGTCGAGTGGGTCGATCGCAAGGTCACGGAGTTCCCGGCGGACCCTGTGGAGCCGGAATACGACTGGATGGACGCCGAGGACTGGGCGAAGATCCGGAAACCCAAGCCACACCCGTCGGCGTTCTGGCGGGTCAAGCTCTCCTGCGGGCACTATGAGCAAGTCTGCACTGATGTGGATTGGAAGCCCGAGGACGGGCCTAAGCTGGTGTCCGAGGAGCGCATCGTGGAAATCCGCCGTGATTTCGAGGAAAGCTGGGCGGCAGCGGATAACCCCGGATGGCCTGAAAAGGGTTTCGAGCGAGACCACATCCGGAAGATGATCGATCTGCGCTGGCCGCGCCCCGAGCCCGAGAGGGACTGCTTCACGTGTACGCAGGTGCGGCGGATCACTGGCTATCAGCGGATCGGCTGGCTCGTAACGAGGACGAGGTCGGCACCGCGCCCGTCGACGAACCTCGATCGGGAGAAGATCGAGGCTCGACTCGCCGCGGCCGAGGCTGAAGTCCGGCGGCTGCGCAAGCAACTCGACAACCCCGATAACGCTTGAATCCACAACGACGCGATCTTGACTTCGTATTTTGGGAAGGGTCGCAAGGACTACACCCCCGATGGGAACGGGAAACGGACCAAGGACGCCATGCCGAGTTCAGCGATCGACAGTTCATCGCGTTCACATCAGGGGATGTTCTATGAGTATTCGTAGGGCTATCCTCGGCAGATGAACCAACATGCAGTACCGGCCGAACCAGGCCAATACATATTCGCGTTCAGCCTCAGTCGTGGGTGGCTCCGGATAGCTGGGACGTGTGCGGTTGCTGCGGTGGTTATTGCCGTCGTGGCAAACGCAACGGAGCCGTTCCGAGCCCCCTTGGGAATCGCGCTAGGCGTCCTCGCGATAACCCTACTCATCGCATTTGCCATCAAAGGTTCATCACGACGGCAGACACGGGAACCAGCGGCAGCCCAGGCCCGTACGGGCGGGCATCGGATGTTGCTTGGCAACATGCGGGGCAGAAGGTCCTTGGCGGCAGAACTGGCTCTCCTTGCAGAACTCCATGCGAAGGGTGCACTCTCTGACGAGGAATTCAGCGCCGCCAAGCTGCGTACTCTTGCGGACTGATATCCAGCGGTTGCCGCGTCAAACTCCTAGCGACTTCGGCCAAGAATTTGCCCATCGTGCCCCGCAGCGAGGGAAAGAAGGCCCACCGATGGGGGACCGGCAGGCCTTCAGCACGCCACGCTACAGCAGCGTCCATGGAACATCGACTGGAATAAGGGGTCAAACGAACGAGTAGGCGAACCCGGCAGAGGGAGGATCCGTCATTGCACCCAATGGGCGAGACCTCGAGCGACCCTGCGGCGTGTTGCGTTGTCCGTCCGGGTTCACTCTTAGAGTGTCTTCATGACCGGTCACATGTATTCCTGGCTCCCTGAGCGCCACCTCGGGGTCGCCGCGACTCTCGCGCACGCCGACGAGCTCATCGGACAAGTCGCAGATCTGCTTTTCGACTACCAGACCCAACCAAACGGTGTAATCCAACTGGCGGAGGTACCCAGGGACCGGATCAGCCAAACCATTGTGGAAAAGGTGGCCCCGATCCCGCGCAAGGTGCCTCTGCTCGTGGCTGACGCTTTGGTGGCTTTCCGGGCCGCACTCGAGCACACATTGTTCGCCGAAGTTGAATTCCTGGATGGTGCACCCCTCGATGAGAAAGCCGCCAAACTTGTCGAGATGCCGGCCTCGGATACTCATGAAAAATTTGCCGAGTGGACGAAAAAACGCGCCCGGAACGGTCCCCCATCGCTACGCGCCGGCGGCGAGCTGGCTCGTCGGATTGAAGCCTTGCAGCCCTTCCACCGGCATGTACAGGCGGACCTCCACCCGTTGGCGCGGCTCGTGCTTCACACGAACCATGCGAAGCACAGGACACCGGCGATCACGGCTGTCAGGCTGGCGGTCATGATCAGGGATGACCAGAAGCCTCGCTCGCTGCGTGATTACTCCCCGCTGCCGGAGGAGCCGCTGCGCATTGGCGACATCATCGCAGAGACTCCCATGGGCAGCAAAGTCCCTGTCACCCTGTTCCCGACCGTGGGGATCAACCGCCCGGGCACGGACCGGTGGCCAGTGCTGATCAAGGAGCTTGATGAGATCTCCGGGTGGGTCCGCACGCAGGCGGTGCCACGCCTCATCACCGGTACGGAACCGCCCGAGCCCCCGCTTCCGGCCCGCTACGAGATCACTGTCGGTCACGAAGATGAGCGTGAAGCGATGTCCATGGGGTCAAGGACAACCGCCGTGGATCGCTATCAACTGCGTCTCGGAGCGGCGTCAGCACGGATAGATCTGGCTGACTTGATCAGCAGGAACGACGGTTCACCGGATAGGGGACAGCTTGTGGCGTGGCTGGAACAGTTGACCGACGAGGAGGTAATGGAGCGGATGGGGCGGCTGGGAGCTGCCTTCAACTACGAGGCCGACATCGTTTTGCGCAACATCGAAATCTTGGATGGTCTGCGGGACGAGGCTCTGGCATTCGGCCCCGAGACGCAGACTGCAGGTGAGCATTGAGGCACCCTATTGAGGATACTGCGGTCACTTTCCACCCCTACTTCTGGGCTGGAGAGATCGTGCCTATTTGAAGGCCGAGGCTCTGTGCGATGCGAAGATGCTTTCGACTCGACGGGCTAAGGGCTGCTTCCGGATAGCCAAACTGAGCGAGGCGGATCTTGATGAGTTCGCGCGCTACCCGTTCGGCGACACGAAAAAGGTTTCCCTGGAATGGTGATCCAGCAGCCTCGTGCTCCATGACAGGTGATTCTGTGTCGTGAACGATGGCGTTGCGGGTATCTGCCAGGCACCAATACCAGTGGCCGAAAGAACTATACATGCTGGTTTTCCCATTGTATTCACGCGAAAAACACGGGGATGACTCCCGCCATAGGAACTCATCGGCACCGATCGTTCCAGTGACTGAACGGTAGATCTCTTCAAGAGCGCTGATGCCGCTCGCCGTTCCGGTTTTACCTGAGAGGGCCTCAATGGCCGTCTTCAGCTGCACGAGGATATCCGGCATGCTGTGAAGCGGCGAGTTCTCCCACGCGCGACCGTGCCAATGGAGTGCCGCCCAGACCTCGCGCTTGGTCTTGGCAGAGTCATCTGACAGGGCTTCCATCGAGACGCGGTACACGGCGTCCAGAAGTCGGCTGTCGAGTGTGAGATCCGGAATCGTCACCAGCCCCTCCGGGGCTGGCACAACGACAAAGTCATCATGCACGGTGCCGCCGCCAGTGGTTCTTCGATTCAAAGTGCCGCCCCGGGTGCGCCCAAAGGTTCCGTTCTCGAGCGCGGTGCGTTCACCCACAAAGAACGTCGCCACTTCAGCAGTGGCAAGGTTTAATGCGGGTGCTTCCCAGAGGATTTCGTTTCCGTGGCCGGTGTTGGCGTCCGTCACCGCGAACAACACTGCGGCTTGCAGTGCGTTTCGTTCGTATTCGCGTGCCTCACCAGGATCAAGTTCTGGTTCTGTACGTTGAACGAGCGTTGCAGTCGTCAATCGCTGGCCGGCATCATCGCGAAACCGGGAAAGAAGTGCCTTCAGTGTCCGACCAAAGCCGTCAAAGGGCTTAGCAAGTTTTTTTGGGTCAAGCGGTTGCAGCACCCATGGCCCGACATTCACTTCCTCGCGCAGACGAAGATACGGGAACAGGTAGATTGCAGGCCGGTCAGTCACTCATTCAGTATCCTTGACGACCTCCAGCACCCTGAATTAGGGGAGCTGCTTCAGCCGAGCAGGTTGGCCGGCCGGGTTCGGAGTCCGGGACACATTGAGGGGACATTGATACTCTGGGCAGAGGGGAAATGGGGGAACACGGAAATGGGTCTCAGAAGTCTTTTTCGGCGAAAAGGTGCAACCGCGGCACCGATAAGTCCAGTCGTGGCGGCGGCACCTGTCCCGAGCGCGCCCATGTCACTCGAGCTCCAAGCGGAACTGCGGGCAGCGTGGGCAGAACTAACTGAGGCCGCCAAAGCATCGAAAGTGAAAAGCTTCCACGCCTGTACACGTACGGCCCGGCACTGGACGGAAGACCCGGCGGCAGTCAGAGCCATAGCAGCCACACTCCGTGAATTCCCGGCTACAGACAGCCAGCAGACGACATAGTGACCGTCCGGCGTTGGCCCGAGGTCATCACAGCTCGCCGGAAGGCCGGCGGTCGAGATTTTCACTCAACTCCTGGGACGGCTTGCAGGGAATTGACATGCCGTCGGCGAGGATTGAGCCATGCCAAGCACATCTACGGTCTAACCGCCGTGATCTACAAGCAGATTGGGTCCCTGTCGATGCTCCACCCTGTGTCCCCATGAAGAAGATGAGGCTCCGTTACGCCGGAGCGTGTCGGCTGTGCGGTGCATCTCTTCCGGCCGGGACAGAAGCGATCTATGAAGGCGACACGAAGACCGTCCGATGCTTGGAGTGTGCCACCGAGACCCCGGAAACAACCCCCCGCCTGGAACGAGTTGGTGATAACTCGTTGTCCACTGAGTCCGGAATCGCTGGCTCGTCAGCCCGACGCGAGTATGAGCGTCGCAAAGCGAAAGACGAGGAAAAGCTCCGCGAGAAGTGGGGGCCATTCGGCGCCATCGCCGTCGTCCTCTCTGACGAACGCCAAAGCACCAGGTCCTGGGATCGAGGCGCGATTGGCGAGGAACGCCTCGGCGCTCGGCTGGATGCCCTGGCCGCCGATGGCCTGGCCGTCCTTCACGACCGACGCATTCCCGGCTCGAAAGCCAACATCGACCACATCGCCATCACTCGCGGTGGAATCTGGGTCATTGACGCCAAACGGTACAAGGGACGGCCTGAACTGAAGATCGAGGGCGGCATCCTTCGCCCCCGCGTCGAGAAACTCCTCGTCGGCCGACGGGATTGCACGAAACTGGTCGATGGGGTGCTCAAACAGGTCGACGTCGTGCGAGACCTCGTCGGCAATGTTCCCGTCACGGGCGCGCTGTGCTTCATTGAAGCAGACTGGCCCTTGATAGGAGGCGCATTCTCGACCCATGGCGTTCATGTACTGTGGCCGAAACGGCTAGCAAAACTACTTGTAGAAGAGCCAGCGGGCGACGCTGATGTAGCGGCGGTGCGTGAGTCGTTAGCCTCGCGATTCAAGCCTGCTTGAGATCAGTGCCAACATTCCAGGTCGCAGAGACTCTGATCCGACAGTTCGGGAAGCCCGTTCCAACCGCCGTTTCGAAGCTTTTCGCGAGGTCCATCAGATTCTGAACGGCGGACAGGATGGCCGCTAGGTCGGGTACAAGTCACAGCCATTTAGCCATGCCCCTCCACGAAGCCATCTGACTTCGGACACGGCAGAGCCAAGCCGTTAGTTGCGCCTCTCGGCTGGCCGTACCTGTCGCCAAAGGCGACCAAGGAGCTCTGAAGCAGCGTCATGCTGCCCAGTACGTCCACCGGCCGGGAACGGGATTCTGCCGGCAGTGGGCTGACCATCCAGGCGGCGAACACGTTGTGAGGAATCTTCAGGCTCATCGCCTGGTCAAAGAGGTGAAGCACCCGTTCGTCAAAGAGCCGGCTGTGAGTTGGAAGCCCGGGCAGAATGTGTCTTCGTCGATAAACACCCGGACTGCACGGCGCATGGCGTCCGAGTCGCCGAGGGATTGGAAATGCTTCTCCAGGTCTGCCGCTGTAGGCAGGGTGAATTCTTCGCGGATGCTGTCCCAGATATGCTCCGGGACAGCTGGCCAAAACCGCTCAGCCTTCACATTCGACGCAGTAGGCATGGCCGTCCTTCTGGCTCGCCTTCTGCGAGCGGTGCCGGACCAGGAAACAGGACCAGCAGGTGAACTCGTCATCCGCCTGCGGAATGACCTGGACGACGAGCTCCTCGGCAATGAACTCCCCGCCGGGAGTCAGCCCGTCAAGCGCGTCCGCCTCGTCGAGCTCCTGAACCACGGATTTCGCATCCGGGGCTTTGGCAGACTTCAGGGCCTCCAGGGAGTTTTCCTGGGATTCCTTGACGTCGGTGCGCAGTTCATCGTAATCGGTTGCCACGAAAGTGCATCTCTTCTCTGTTGATGGGGATAACCGATCCTGCAACGTACAGGACACGGGAAGAATTCCCAAAACAGTTCGTTCCTGCGCGGGGGTTTGGACCAGGTGCGCTCAACCTGCAACCCTGATCGTCCTGCCGGGAAGCTTCATGTGCGGCAAGCATGAAGTTGCCGCACAGTCGACGCGCCCGCTGCGGTCACCAGCGCGAAAACGACGCGAGGCCACCGATCCAGAGCCAACGATAAAGTCCACGCTCTGTATGGGCCTCATCCGGCCTTGATGCGGACGGAGGTTCCAAGGAAATCTCCGGCCACTTCAAGCAAGCTGACGGTCTCGAAGTAGTCAGGTGCCTGTGCCCGGTGGACAGCGTCATTACGGGCGACATTAAGGCGTCTCAGGTTTTCGAAAGTCACGTCGAACTCAAACCCGGAAACTTCTGCGATGTTGATGTAACGGCCCAGTGTTGCACCTTCCAGGCGGGCCCGCTGTCTCTCTGGAAGCTCCCCAACCCTCTCGTCCAAAATCCGGACAAGAGTAAGCTCAAGTGCCGTAGCGGCGTCGATGATTGCGCGCCGATACGATCCGCGTGCGAACGCCGCATTCGCGTCACGAATAAGGAGGTTCTCCAGGGGCGGCTCCTTACCGGCACGGACAGCGGCGAGGATCCCTTGCCATTGAGCCGCCGTGACCGGCTGTATGTGACGCGTGGTGAGTCGAACCCCGAGGTCACCTTCGTGCAGTGGCGCAATAAAGGTCAGCCCGGTCCCGAGCGTTTCGGCATCGTAGACCCTATGATCGGGGTCGAGATCCTGTCCGGTGAAAATCTCGGCCCAAGAGCGCACATGATCAAACCAGAATTTGATGCACTCTCCCAGCTGCTGGTCAGGACCCCGCCACGATCTGGCTGTATCGGTGGGAGCCTTGACAGCGGTGATGACTATTCGGCGCAAGGCAGTCGCTGGCTGAAACTCTTTAGGAATCCACGCTGCGTACTCTGTCGTCCACGCGACCAGATCCCCATCGAAGGACTCAGGGACCGCAACGCCGTCGATCACAGGGGGACCGCCTACAGGGGCCCGGTCCTGCGGCATAGCCACGTCAAACTGAACAGTGCCGTACCCGGAGGGGTATGTCCCGCCCAGGGCTGCACAGGAGACCCAAATCGGAACGGGTAGCTCATAGATCGCCGTCACGGTCTCGGCAGCGGGTGGAGTCATTTCTGCCGCATCTGTCTCATTCACGGTTCCAAACTACTTGGTCCCAAGCCCTTGGCCCGCGGACTTACGCCAGTGGCCCGGCGACGTGGTCACTTTCGCCTGACAGCACGGCTCATACCAGGTTATGAGGCTCGGCATCCATAAACACCGGGCAGTCGCTTCCGGCCAGCTGTTTGGGAAAGGCGAACGCGGACTGATGACATGTCGAGGGAGCCGGCGATACATCTCATCGAGCACAGCCCACTCCAGTCCATCGATTTGGTCGTGTTACCGGTAGGCTGCGAACGCCGGACGAACCCGGTAAACGCACCCGACGACACAGAATTCCGCGCTGATACCGTAGAAAAAGGGCAAGTAGCAGGTTATTGAACATGTTCAGGGGGAGCATGACGGAATGGAAGCCAGGCTGGTGGGCCCGAGCGTTCAGGGATGCGGGGTCTTGGGGGCTGTCGATAGGCGAGGGCCGTCTACAGGTTCGCGGAATCCCCCGAGAGATTGATGCCGAAGTTCTCGACATCCTCGATCTCCAGGCTGATGTGGGCTCAAGGCGGCTCGTCATCACTCTCGTTCATCGGACAGAAACAGTGCTCAACGGGCTATCTCGTCGTGCATTGCGGGAGGTCGCCGCTGCGTATCACTCCGAACTCGACGAGCGACGGCATCTCGCCGCAATGCTCTCAAAGGCTGAGGAACAGGGCGAGGCAGCCCGCCTTTGGTGGTCCCAGGTCCGGGAAGTGATGGAACGACCCCGATGGGCGGACCATGACACCATCGGTGCGCTCGAGCACTCCCGACCGGACGTCGCTGTCTGGCTTGCTGCCGACACTGATCCGCGACTTCGGGGGTTTCCCGCAGGCCAGCGCGAGGAGCAGCGTGCCGCCGTCGACGCTTGCCGCACCACTTACTTACCCGGGTGGGCTGTCCAGCGGAACGAGGAGTTCCTCGAGTCGGAGAAGAACGAGTTGGCGGACTTCTTCCGCACGGTTGAGAAGTCCCCGCTGACAGACGAGCAGACGAGGGCGACGGTCTGCTTCGACAACCGGGTCCGCGTTATCGCGGCCGCGGGCTCAGGGAAGACCTCGACGATGGTGGCGCGCGCCGGTTACGCGATCCAGCGCGGCATCGCAGAGCCGACCGAGATTCTTGCCCTTGCTTTCAACAAAAAGGCAGCCGGCGAACTCTCGGGCCGTCTCGTCTCCCGCCTCGGCAATGATGGGGCCGGCGTGGCGTCGAGCACATTCCATGCCTTCGGGCTGCGTATCATCGGCGAGGCCACGGACCGCAAGCCGTCCCTTCCCGACGACCTGACCACGGACAACGGGATCGGGCGGCTCGCGAGGATCGTGGATGTCCTCCGCGACCAGGACCAGGCCTTCCGGCGGGACTGGGACCTCTTCCGGCTCGTTTTCGGCCGGCAGCTTCCGGATCTCGGAGATGAAGCCGATCCTGAGAAGTCGGACAGGAACACAGGTACCAGCGGCTTCGGTACTCTCGCAGGGGAGATCGTCAAGAGCCAGGAAGAGGTGATGATCGCAAACTGGCTCTTCCTGAACGGCGTCCGCTACCAATACGAACGTCCCTACGCGTACGACGTCGCGGACGCACACCACCGGCAGTACCAGCCTGATTTCTACTACCCGGACGTCGACGTGTGGCATGAGCACTGGGCACTCGGTCCCGACGGCACCCCGCCGCCACACTTTGATGGGTATGCCGAGAGTTTGCAGTGGCGGCGTCACACTCACGTCCGCTACGGCACTCGACTGATCGAGACAACGTCGGCGACCATCCGGGACGGGTCCGGGTTCGAGCACCTCGAGCAGGAACTGCGCCGGCACGGAATCCAGCTAAAGGAAGACCCTTACCGGGAAGCAGCAGGGGAGCCACCGATCAGCGACCAGGCGATGCTGGCGCTGATACGGTCCTTCATGTCACACGCGAAGGGCAACCGACTCACCCCTGACCTGCTGGCGGAGCGGGCCGGCCGGACTTTGCGGGCCAGACTCTTCACTCGCCTGTACGCCGTCATCCTCGCCGAATGGGACAGCCAGCTCCGCGCTGCGGGCCAGATCGATTTCGAGGACATGCTGAATCTCGCCACCGATCACGTAGAGTCGGGCCGGTGGGTGAGCCCTTACCGCCTCGTCATGGTCGACGAGATGCAGGACACCAGCGCTGCCCGTGCGGCGCTGGTGAGGGCGCTGATGAGGGCTCCTGGAAACTACCTGTACGCGGTCGGCGACGACTGGCAGTCGATCAACAGGTTCGCGGGCTCAGACCTCAGTGTGATGACCCGCTTCGACAATTGGTTCGGGACAGCGTCCACTATCTGGCTGGACCGCACCTTCCGGTCTCCGCAGTCCCTGTGCGATGTCGCCGGTGGGTTCGTGATGAAAAACCCCAATCAAATTTCCAAGGACGTCCGATCTTCAGCGCCGGAGACTGACGAGACAGTATGCGCCGTCAGTGTACGTGAGCGCAGCCACTATGGATCGGCCGTTCGGCAGCACCTGACAACCCTTGACTCAGAGCTCTCTGAGCCAGCCACTGTGCTGCTGCTCGGCCGGTACTCCCGGTCCCGGGAGGATGTCACCTCGGCGCTGGAAGCCAGATACGCCAACCTGACCATCGAATTCAACACCGTGCACGCCTCGAAAGGAAAGGAGGCAGACTACGTCGTTGTGCTCGGCCTTGAGAGGAACGGATTCCCCAGCATTGTCGAGGATGATGCTCTCCTGCAACTGGCCATGGCCGCCCCCGACTCCTACCCGCACGCAGAAGAACGACGCCTGTTCTATGTCGCACTGACCCGTGCCAAGCGCTCAGCGCTCCTGGTCACGCGCGCTGGTAGGGAATCAGCGTTCCTCCTCGAGCTGGTCAGGGATCGTGTCGTCAAGATCCGATCCGCGACAGGCGATGACATTACCCCGGTGGTCTGCCCGAAATGCAGGAAACACACGATGAGGGAACGCAAAGGTCGCTACGGCCGGTTCTTCGGCTGCACCGGGTACCCGACTTGCAAAGGAACGATGAAACTTGCTGATAGTTAGTGGCAAGGATGCCATCCATGTTCCGTGGCGCAGGTTCTACGCCTCGCGATATTTTGGCCAGCGGACGAGTCCAACCCACATGGAGCACTGGCAAGAGCCCATCATGACGGCGATACATAGACCAAAGGGGTCACCACCCTTAAAAATGTATGCTTGACGGGTGCGAGCCGTTGCCTATATCCGCAGATCCAAAGACCCCACCGAGGGCAACGCGTCGCTCGTCGACCAGCGCGCCTGGATCATGGCGGAAAGCCGAAAGCATCACCACACAGTCGCCAAGCAGGACATCTTCGAAGAAGTCGTCAGTGCCTACCGCGACCGGCATCGCCCCGAGCGCGACCGCCTCGAAGGGGTCCTCGCCGAAGGCGACGTCAAGGCGCTATACGTCCGGGACCTTGACCGCCTGGCACGGCGGTTGATGGACACCGCCCGCATCGTCGACACCTGCAACCGTCACAACGTCACGATCTACACCCATGATCGCGTGTTCGCCCCGCGATCGCCCGACACCATCCTGCTGATCTCCGTCCTCGGCGGCCTGGCCGAGACCGAGGCGGCGACCACAAGCAAGCGGCTGAAGCGCACCGCCGAGAACATCCGCCAGAAAGGCGGATGGAACGGCCCTGCGCCGTACGGCTGGATGCGGCCCGAGCAGCGCAACGCCGACGGCGTGAAGACGCTGAAGCTGCACCCGGAGGAGAGCAAGACCGTCCGCCGCATCGTCGAATGGCGGCTCGACGGACTCTCCGTCGCCGAGATCGTCCGGGAGCTCAACCAGCAGGGCCTGACCAACCGCGAGGGCCGGCCGTTCCAATACCGTGCCGTCGCCTCACTGCTGCGCCATCCTCTCCTGGCCGGGTACAACTCCCTCACGGCCAAGGCCGATGGACGCAGCGCCGGCCAAGGCCCGGACTTTCGCGACACGCGCAAGATCGTCATCGACAAGGACGGGCGTCCGGTCAAAAGTCATGAGGCGGTCTGCACGGAGACCGAGTGGGAAACCCTGCGCCTGCTGATGAAGCCCCAGCCACTCAAACGGACCCGGGCCCGCGCCGGAGGCCTTCCCCTGGTCGGCCTCGTCTACTGCGCCGGCTGCGGCACCAAGATGACCAGCAACAGGTCGATGGGCGAGTCGGGGACGTACGTGTGCAACGGACGGATGCGCGGCGCTGACTGCCCCGGCGTTGCAATCAACAGGGAAGCCCTGGAGCGCTTCATCCGCGACGTCGTCGCCGGATCGCTCGACAGCCCCGAGGTGATGGAGCTGCAGGCCGAGAGGCTGAACCAGGCCGCGGCGGGGACCATGAGCTCGGAGTTGTCCGAGCTCCACGAACAGGCTGACGCCCTGGGGGACTCCATTTTCATCCTGCGGGCCCAGATCAACACCGCGCCGGCCAGTGCGATGTCGGCACTGCTGAACCGCATCGGTGAGGAGGAAGCCCTCAAAGGTCAGATCGAGATGCGGATCTCAGAGAAGACCGAGGGGCGGCCGAGGGCGATCCCCGACATCAGCGGGGCCGAGTTCCTCGGGCTCCCGGAGACAGAGCAGAAATCCATCATCAGGGCCTTCCTCCGCAAAGTCGTGGTCCACGCCGACGACGGAAAGCGCGGGTCGGTCAAGGGGATGTTCGGTTCCCAGGGCACGAACCTGAGCCGGATCAGCTTCTGGTATCTCGGCGAAGCGGACGACCAGGAGCCGCGCCGCGGGGGCGGGTACTCGCTCATGCCCTCGAACGGCAGCTATCAGTGCCCCAAGTGCGAGGAACCCCGGACGTTCCGCTACCGTAACAACCTTCGCCACCACATGAACTACGCGCACCCGCAGCCGGTGCCGTGTCCTGAATGCGGCGAAGAATTCCCTTTGCCCGGGCTGCCCAGCCACCGCCGCAACAAACACGGGGTCAAGGGCTCACGCCAGTCCTGGAGCTGACTCCCGCGGACTGGAGCGTGTCTCTAATGCCATGAACCAGCTACTGAGGGCTCGGTTCTAGTCGTCATTGTCCGGTAATAGGCTGAGCATAAGAGTCGAGGCCGTTTCGAGGTTCTCGATGTGGCCGGCGCGTGAATGTGAGATGGCGTCCTTAGCTGCTCTGCCTGCGAACCCACCTGTCAGAGCAACCGGTGGAAGGACCATGGCGATACCGTGAATTGCCAGCTGGACGAGCCCGGCACCGTACCAGCTGGTAACCACTGACTTCCACTTTTCGTGCTTCAAATCCTGCTGAAGTCTGTCTGAAACGGGGCGGACAACGTCGTCGACGCGCTCTTTGACTGACTGCAGGAAGCGGAGGTAGCCCATTCCGCCCGCATGTAGTTCTCCGGCGACCGCAGAAGCGTGGGTAAGCGCCGTCCGCATATCCGCCCAAACGTCGTCATCTTCCCTCAGCTTGATCAACTGTTGAAATGTCAGATTTCCCAGAGCAGGAAGAACAAGCGCGAGAGCTGGGTCGGGCCGTGCCACGTGTCCCGCAGCCTCGCTCTGGGCGTTGTCCGTTGACCCTGTTTCGTCCCGGGCCGCCAATGACGTCGCCATACGGAAATGACGCGCTGTCGCAGCACGGCTTGTCATCGGTTGCGTCCCGAACAGTGAGCAGAAGGCAAGGAAGTGACATGACTCGGCCAGTTGTTTCTGCGAGTCGGTTCCGTAGGCGGCCATCAAAGGCTTGACCCAGAGAGGGTCCACCCAGAGGTACGTACCGTCCTCAACTGATTTCAGTAGGTCACTGTTGGTATATACCCCTTTCAGCTGGAACTCACTTACCCCAAGCTCAGTCGTTAGCAGGTGGCGGGTGACAGGATCGAGAGCGAGATAAGTCGCATCTCCGAAATCAGCAACCGCTGACGGATAGTGTTCTCGCATAGGGCCCTCAGGACCTAGGCGGGTGCGGATGACGGTCTGGTGCCGAGCAGTTGGGACCGTGAGTACGAAGCCTTTGCGAATCGCGGACGCAATAGGACGGATTAGGTCAACCGCGGCCTGAAGGTCGCTCTGAGCTGTCAACAGGTCAGCGCCCAAGATATTCCAGTGCTCGTACGCCTGGATCAAATCGAGTCCCCAATCAAGTAAGAGGTCTGGAACTACTGACTGATCACATAGCAGCATCTGAACCTTAAGGTCCACAATCGACGTACTTGGCAAATCGCGACCACCACCGAGAATTACGTTGTCGTTTGCGTAGGTGCCTGCCAGCACGTGCGGGGCATCACCTTCTATCTGTGGTTCCAGCGCCCGCACTTCCGCTACCAGACGCTCCGCCAATTCCACCAGGTGATCCAAGGGCATCTTTGGTGGTATCGAAAACTGTGCAGAGTCAAGCGCCAGCCCAAAGAAGTCTTCGACCACATGTACTGAATTCACGAATTCATTATGGTCTTTCTGACTTTGGAACCCACAGTGTTGGCACGGGCTGTACATGTTCCATCCCGCCGCGCAGCAGTGCTCGGAGTGATTTACATCTGGCTGACCGCCTTAGGCGGCACACCCTAGGCGGCCCGACGGCGACCCAAGCGTGCGGGCTTGACGGCCCCAGCTGCTTCCGCCCGCCGGATGGCGACCGAGGCGGCCACGGCGGCTCCGGCCTGGATGGCCTCCACCGGGATCGGGCGGACGGCGATCGCGGCTGCAGCTGCCGCCGAGATCTGCACCGGCCTGCGCGGGGAGGCAGATGCAGACGAAGCCACACCGCGTTCAGCGGTGGTGACCTGTCCTGCCATGTCTGCCTGCCTCAGATAGCTGTGCCTTGAATGCCTATCGGCAATCTATCAACTAATGAGTCAGAGGATCAATCAAATGGAATGGGATAGGAGTCGAATCGTCACACTCGGGGATGAGTCGACGAGATGGAGCAGGCTCAGGCTGCGGCAGCCCCGGTGTCGCTGATCCCGGCCAGCAGCCACTGCTCGGACAGGGGATCGCGGCGCAGCTCGAAGGTTCGCAGCGCCGAAGTGGACGTCAGCCGGACCTGGACCTGCCACTGTTCGACGCTGATCAGGTCACCGCAGCCAACCGGTGCCCGCTTGGCGGTGTTCCACCAGTCGGCGCGGGTGAACCAGTGCACCGGTTCGGCGGCCACGGCCCAGATCCTGCCGTCATATCTGACAGCCAGGGGAACGCCCTTCGCGGTGAAGCGGACCTCCACCGGAGCATCCAGAGGTTTGTTATTTGCTGCTGTTGCTGCCACGGGTCCGCTCTCCAAGGTTCCTGTTCATCATTTCTTCCCGGCGGGTCACCGCCGAACTCCACACCCAGGTCCGGTACGTCACCGGCCCGTCCTTCCGCGTCACTTCGATCGCTTTCGCCGTCCAGGCGAAGACCTCGCCGTCCACCAGTTCGGCGCAGTTCGGGAATCGGATCCATGCCTTGACGGGGATTCCGGGATACCCGTTCCTGACCGGAAAGTGTTCGAAGTCGAGCTCTTCCACTGTCAGTCCGATCGGGCCGGCCCGCCGCGCATACTGCGTCTGCAGTGCAGCGGCGAACTCTTCGGGGGGCATAACACAACCTTAGAACATATATTCGAATAGACGCCCTATGAAGATGGCGGCTTCGGTCGCCACCATCACTCCCGGGAATCGTTTGGTCCCGTTTTCGATCCCCTGCACAGATCCCCTGCACACCAAGCTACGAAAGGCTCCGACAACGCCCGGAACGGACTGATCCCGTCCGCTGCCGGCTCGGCACAAAACGGGGCAGTGTCAGACAATGGGGACATGCCAGCTGCCTCTGCTTCCCGTACTGTCCATCACCTCTACTCCGCTTCCGGGCACCTCCTTCCGGCGTGCGGTGTGACCCCCGGACCTGATGGGCCCGAGTGGCACACCGGACACGACGCCGGGGTCCTGCAGGCGTTCTCCGCGCAGGGATCGGCGTGCTGCGCTCTGTGTCTGGAGTTGTCCCTGTCATCTCCTGACTGACATGTGCAAGGTGGTACACGTGGTACGTGGTCTGCCATACTGGTAGAGAAAACAGGTATACGAGTGGAAATCCTGCTCAGCCCCGGCTGAGCAGATCGTCCGTCCAAACGGGCGTGGATGGTCCAGCTTCGGCTCCCGGGCGCGGCCTCGGAACGGGGGCTCGGGGAAACAGTTCTGAACTGTGGAGCCGAGACGCTGAACCTTCCGAATACTCATTGCCTGGACACAGAGCCAGGACGACAGGACCGACCAGAAGGACGAGAAGACCATGAACATCACCAGGACCGCACACGTGACGCGGACGAAGCTGGCCGCGACCGCTGTGGCCCTGGCCTGCGGCGCGCTCGTGCTCAGCGGCTGCAGCAGCTCCGGCGGCGACGGACGATACTTCGCCACCTCGGAAGGGCAGAACGGCGACATCGTCGTTGTGGACGGTGACCAGATCACCTACTTCGACACCGCCAGCCGCCAGGACCTCGCCTGCCGCTCCATCAATTCCGTCCTCGACGACCCGAAGGCGGCCGCCGCCAAGGGCGAGCTCAAGGACGCCTACACCGTCCGTGGCACCGGCAAGATCAACGAGTCCAAGTCCTCCGTGGACTGGACGGAGGCTGGCCGCAGCACCACCGAGACCGGCACGATCAGCTTCGGCAAGGACAAGTCGACCATGGAGTTCGTCTTCTCCAACGGCGTCAACGACGTCGTGCTCGTCCCCGTTGACAGCGAGCAGGGCAAAGCCGTCAAGACCAAGTACTGCGGCTGAGGAGGCTGACCTCTTGACTGCCCTGATCGACCTGCAGCACCGGAGCTCCGTGGACCACGCGTCCGCGGGGCTCTGCCTTTTCTCTGCCGGGATGAACCCGCGTGCCGGACAGGATGCAGGAGGTCGGGCATGACGCGCATCGGACCGATCAGGTACTACAAGGAGCGGGTGGCGTACCCCAGCGACGATCAGCTGCGCGCGGCGCGAGCCACCTGGGACTTCGACGATATCCGCCGGCCGACGGACGATGTGGACTGCACGCACGTCCAGCTGATCGAAGTCTCCGGCCGCAACGCGGGGGAGCGGCGGCAGCTGGAGGAGGAGAAACTCACACGCTTCTTCGACTACATCGGCACCCGGGCCGGCTTCCGGGTGCTCACACACCACAAGAAACCGGACTCGGACACTGCGACCTTCGTCTCGCACGAGATCGTCTACGTCATCGAGTCCCGGCCGACCAGAGGGTACGCCAAGCTCACCCTCCGCTCGGAGCTGCCCCGCAGCGGGACCTCCGGCACTGTCTCGGACATCTTCGGCGCTGAGGGAATCGACCGCATCTCGCGGATCTTCGACAAGGGTCCCAGGAGGGACTGAGGCCGGTGCTGCAGTACGACTGCCGCCCGACAGGAAAAGAAGACCCCGTGGACATCGCGTCCACGGGGTCTTCCTGTGTCTGACTGGCCGGCAATCCCGTGTGGGCCCTACAGCGGTCCGCCCTTCAGGTGCAGCGCCCGGTGCTCCTCGATCGTCTCCGGGGGCCGCCCGTACTTCGGCGCGTGTGTCTCGATGAAATCGATCTCGGCCCAAGTGTCACTGTGCCGGACCCGCGACCTGGCCAGCACCGCAAGCGCGGTTACTGACACGACCACGTTGGCCAGCTACCACACGATGGCGATGAGGACCGCCATCTGGACCAGTCCCCGTTCAGAGGAGCCCGTCTGTACTGCCACGGTCACCAGGGCCGTTGAACTGCCCAAAGCCATGCACCCCAGCAGGAGGCCGGCCACCCATCCCTCCGTCGGTATGCGCCGGCGCGCCAGATCTGCGGGGCTGTCGCGATCGCGGACCAGCCGCAGCACCTCGCCCACGAAGAACACAGCAGCCAACGCGACCACACAGTTCACCGCAAGCTCGCGCGCTCCCTCGAGCCACCAGCGCCGCGAGTGCCACCAGCCCCGCGGGAACTCATCGCGCGCCTTGCCTCGCAGATTCATCCGTTCCATCCTTCCTCCATGACAGGCAAAGGGCGGCGCACCCCTTATCGGAGTGCGCCGCCCTCATCACCATCGATCAGTTCGTCTGGTCCTCAGCCGGCTTCCTCTGCGACACGGGACCGTCCGTGCGCTTCGAAGCCGGATCCGCCGTCCGCCGCGGCTGGGTCGGAGCCGGCTGCGACGGCGTCGGGGCCGGGGCCTTCGGAGCCGGGGTGGGAGCCGAAACCTTCGGAGCCTGAGCCGGAGCCGTCGGTGCTGAACGACGTCCGCTGCGCGGAGTCGGCTGGACACCCTGGCTGCCCTGAGCGCCGCCACTGACCCGGCCACCCACACGGGGCTGGGCCGGTGCAGAAGCCGGAGCCTGGGGGCGCTGACCGGTCTGGCCCTGCACCTGCGCCGGAACGCCGGTGCGGGGCTGGGCCGGAGCCCGGTGTGCACTGCCCTGGCCGGTCGGAGCCTGGACCGGAGCCTGCGGGCTGCGACGCTGGCTGCCGTTGGCCTGCGGCATCCCCGGTCCTGCCTGCACAGCGCGGGAACCGGAACCCGCGTTGGCCTGCGGCTGCTGGCCTTCGGCGGCCCGCGTCGCCCGGGTACCCGGAATGTCCGGGACCGCTGCGACGACGGAGTTCACCTGCGCGGGCCCGCCGGTACCAGCGGTGAAGCGCGGGCCCTGGCCCGAGGAGGCCGGAGCCGCCTGCTGTCTGGTGCCGAACTGCGTCGGTGCCGACTGGCCGGCGACCGCCTTGCGGCCACCGCTGGTGGGCGCACCGTTCTCGGTGCCGCCCGCGAGCCTGTTCTGCTTCTGGCCCTGCCCCTGCCCCTGGCCCGGCTGCCCGGTACGAGGCGCATCCTGCGCGCCGCCGACCCCGAAGCTCGTCTGGCCGCCGGTGGTCTGGCCGCCCCGCGAGGAGGCACCCGGGCCGGTGCTGTAGCCGAGGTTCGACAGGCCACCCTTGCTGCCCAAGGTTTGAGCAGTCTCCTTGTCGGAGCGGGAGCTCCCCGCCTTGCCGCCCGTGAGCTGAAGAGGACCGCCCTTGTCGCCGGGGCCCTCGGGGCCACCGGCGGACGGGCCGCGACCGCCGCTGTCGCCACCACCGCCGGGAATCGGACCGGGACCGGCGGGGCTGCCGCCGTCGGGGCCGGCCTCCGGACCCTCGTTCGGACCAGCGGCCAGCGCCAGTGCGCCCTTCCCGCCAGCAAGCGACTTCTGGTCGCCGTTCAGGCCGCCGGCGTTGGTCGACGAGCCCTTGCCGCCACCGGGGGTGCCGCCGGGCTTCATAGCCCCGCTGCCGCCGAGCTTGCCGCCGACGCCGGAGGCGAGCTTGTTGCCCATGGCCATGCCCGCTCCGGCCCCGGCTCCCGCAGCCAGCGCGGGGAGCATGCCGCTCTTGTCCGGCTTCGGCGCGGTGTTGGTCTCGAGGAACTTGTCCACCAGCTTGGTGAACACCTCGTCCATCGCCTGCAGCACGACCTTGCGCACCCGCAGGAGCGCGAAGGTGATGCCGATGATCAGCAGGGAGGAAATCAGGGTCAGAATGACCACGATGATCCCGCCGAGCATGCCGGATCCCCACAGGCCGTCCTGGGACATCCAGGACGACACCGGTCCGGAGATGATGTCCGGGATGGAGATCAGCAGCTCCGAGACGAACTGGTAGATGAACAGCGTCACCAGCACCTCGAGGATCAGCGCGACCGAGTAGACGATCACCTTGCTGATCGCGGCGATCGCACCCAGCGTGGCGAACGGCACCGCGGCCACGAGGCTGAAGGTGCGCTTGACCGCGCCCACCAGCATGCCGATGGCGTACCAGAAGCCGAGCAGGACCATGCTGCCCAGGACGACCCCCGCGTTCTGCCAGTACATGAACTTCGCCGGGCCCGTGCCGACCTGGCTGACCGCCATGTGGTCCTCGCGGGTCAGGCCGCTGGTGACGTTGTTCGAGCTGTACATCGTCATCGAGTCGGGGCCGAAGCCGGTGTTCAGGTAGTTGTACGCCGACAGCGCCGACATGTTGCAGGAGACCGGGGCGTCATCCGCCCAGACCGAGAATCCGCAGCCGTGCTTGGTGCCCTGGGTCGAGAAGCTCGTCGTGTTCCCGCCCGGGGTCGAGGAGGTCAGGCCCTTGCCGCTGACCGCCAGCACCGGATGGTTGGTCGGGGTGTAGTCCGACTCGCCGTGCCCGCCGAAGTTATCGCTGTCACCGTAGGACTTCTTGTCGATGAACCACTCCTTCTTCACGTCGCTGCTGACCGGCAGGTTGGTGATCGCGCTCTTGATGCCCGACTCGAAGTCCGACGCCGACGTGATCTGGCCCGAGATGTAGTTGTTGAGCATGCCAAAGGTCTCACCCACGGCATTAAAGTCACCCGCCGGGCTGCCCTCCATGCCGACCAGGCTGTTCTTCCAGGCCGTCTCGGCATTGGTCGCACCGGGACCCACGCTGATGTCGCGGAAGGTCGAACCGTGCGCCTGCTTGTTGATGGCCAATGCCGTCGTGCGCACCGACATCATCGCGTTGTTGCTGGCCTGGCCGTTGTCCCAGGCGATAACGGCCTCATCGGGAACGCCGAGGCGGTCGTTCATCATCCAGGCCTCGAAGTCCACGTACGTGGAGAGCACCACGCGGGTCGGGCCGGCGTGCTGGCCCAGCAGCGAGTCATCGAACTTGTCCATGACGCCGGTGTACATCGAACCCAGCAGCGGAAGGCCCACGCCGATGAAGACGACGCGCACGACGAGCTTCTTGATCGCCGAGCCGCGGTCCATCTTCTTGAAAAGGACAAGGCCGATGATCAGGAACCCAATGAAGAGCGGGACCAGCGCCTCCCAGGCGATGGACTGCAGCAGGCCGTACCAGCTGGCGATCCAGTGCTGCAGGCCGGCCAGGGCACCACCGCCGGCGTCGCCACCGGTCATCCCGTCAGCGAGGTCCTGCTGGTGCGCGCTGTTGGTATTGCCGCCGGAGTCCGCGACGCCGGCAACCGCCTGGTAGAACCACATGAACGGGTTCAGCACCTTCAGCAGCTGGATGATGAGATAGAACAGCGTGCCCACGGCCAGGGCCATCGCGTAAAGGAGCCAGATCGCGCCGCCGCCGATGAGCGACAGAATCTGTCCACCGATGCCCGAGGACATCGTGTCCAGGCCAAGGTCGGCATTCGCCGCACCGAAGTGGGCGTAGTCCACCATGCCGGAGTACACGTTCTTGCCGCTGCCAGTGGCCGTCGCATTCAGCGTGTCGTACCCGATGGTCTGCGTGGAGCCCGTCGCCTCGGCGAAGAGCCAGCCGACCACGTTGAAGAGGCTGAACTCGGAGTCGGCGTAGCCGAGCATGTCGCCGCCCGTCGCCGGGGCGGCGGTGATCGCCCGCCAGTCCTCGTTCATCCGCTCTTCGGGCTTGTCCTTGCCCTCGGGGGAGTTCTCCTGGCTGAAGTACGTCGAGGCGTTCGACGCCAGCTGGTACAGCGAGTAATTGTCGCGGTCCTCGTCGTCGGCAGCGTGCGCCGACGGGGCGAACACCGTCATCAGCAGCGGCACAACCAGTGCCACGAGCAGCGACAGGGCCAGGACGCGCACCAGCCCGCCCCGGGCAGTCGCCGCGGCCCGGGCCCGCGCCGCGAGCGTGATGGTCCCGTTCATCTTTCCCTTCCTGTCTGTGGTCTCTGTGATGGCCGTCATGACTTGCCCAGCTTCCGCGGGGCCGTCCCGGCCTTCTTCATGGCCTTCCTGCGCTCGGCCCGCCCCACCTGGGCCTCCGGGCGGTCCTCCTCGGATTCGACGCTCTGGCGGGCGCTGGTGAGCCTCGCGCCGGGGGCCGGCTTGTCCTTCATCAGCTGGTTCATCCGGGCCGCCTCGTCGGCCTTGGCGGCCTCCAGGCGAACCTGCCTGCGCTGGGCCTCGCGGAAGGGGTTGATCCCCAGCGCGAGGTCGAGGTGGAAGACGACATTCGATACGTCCCGGCGCAGGTACGTGAGGTTCTCGCCCTTGGTCGTGATGAGCTGGGCGAGGTCCGGCGGGATCTGCTGGTGCAGCTGCTTCTGGTACTCCGCCACCGTGCGGTCGCGCATCGGCCCGAAGAGCGTATAGTCCGCGGCGTCGAACTTATTGAAGTCCGAGTCCACGAGCATCTTGTCGACGTCGTTGTAGCTGTAGACCACGCGGCCGCCGCGCTCGTGCATGTGGTCGAACTGGTCGCGCAGGTACTTTTTGACGCGGTCATCGATCTGCTCGGTGCCATGGATCACCACGGTGTCCCCGAGCCCGAGCTTGCCGACCGCGAAGCCAACGATGTTGACCAGCTGGGCCATGGCCACGCCCTTGCCACGGCGCATGAGCCGCGAGAAGTCGTAGACCACGCGCCGGGCATCCCGAACCCCGTCCACGGCCGATGCCGTGTGGTTGTTGAACAGGTCCCCGTTCGTGCTGAGCATCGTGTTCGCGATGCCGCGCAGTACGTTGTATGCGCGCAGCTGGTCGGGGTCGGTCTTGCTCGAGTTCAGCAGGGCCTTGTGCGCGGTGGCGAGGTACGAGACGAACATCTGCAGCCGCGGCACCTGCTGGTGCGGGATGTTGACCACGCGCAGGCGGTGCCGCTGATCCTTGGCGTTGTGCCGCCACATGCCCTGCTCGACATAGAAGTCTGTCGCCGTGTCCTCCAGCGCGGAGCGGATGATCGAGCCGATTGCCCCGTCCGTGGTCTCGTAGAGCTGCTCGAACATCAACTTGAGCTTCTCCATCTGAGCGGCGAAGACCGTCAGTTCGTCGTCCTCGTCCCCGAACAGCTCGAAGGGGTTGACGTCACCGCGGTTCAGGTCCACGCGTGAGGTCAGCCGCTCGAAGTCCGGGCCGAGCTTGTCCAGGTCCGCCCCGTCCAGCACGAGGTGGACCACCGAGCCGTTGCCGAGCATGCAGGCCTGCGAGATCTTCGAGCACCACATGTTCGACACACGCTGGCGGTCCAGATACTCGCTCAGGGTCGCGTCGGCCACGACGACGTGGTGCTCATACCGGTTGACGTCCATAAGTACGGCCGAGTTGTTGACGTCGCCGACCATGTAACCGACGTACTCCCCGCCCCGGTCGTTCAGGCCGTTGGTCACCAGCGAGTAAGAGCCCGCGAGTTCGGTCGAGGTGAAATGGACGCCCTTGCCGCGCTTCTTCTCGTTGTTCTTGAACAGGCCGGCGAGCTCCTGGCGCTGCTCGCCGGCGTAGGCCGCGGCCTTCAGCGTGCCGAAGCGGTCGATGTACAGGCGCGTAACGCGGTCGACCGAGTCGTCCAGCGTCTTCAGGTCCGGAGCCTTGAGGAACAGCCGGTTGTGCACCGACAGGTAGCTCGCGCCGTCCTGGATCTCGCCGATGGTGACCTCCAGGTCAGAGGAGATCTTCGCGGCCTTGCGCTTGGAGGAAGTCGTGCCCGTCTCCTCCTGCTCGTTCTTGTCGAGGTTGTCGAGCTTCTCGGACTGTTTGGTGAACGAATCCACCCACTTCTCGTCCATCCGGCGCACCTGTTCCAGGACCACCGCGGTGACGCGCTCGTCGAGCCCGTCCGGGATCCGGTCGATGCCCCAGAACGCGGCGAAGTTGTCGTGCGCGGCGTCGTCGTGGAAGAACGCGAGCACGCACGCCACGGAACCGTCGACCTCGAAGTAGTCGGAGCGGAAAACGTACTTCTCCCGAGGCTTGAGCGCCAGCAGGTGCGGATACGAGTCGAACCGCCCCTCCAGCTTCTTCATCTCCTGGCGGCGCTGCCACCAGTTCTTCTTCGCCTCGACCGCCTCGGCAGGGTCGGCGTCCACCGCCGGCTCCGCCGTCCCGCCAGTGGCAGGATCGCCGTCGATAGCGGCCTCCACTTCGTCCACGCCCGGCACAGCCGTCGAGTCCCCGCTCCGGGGCTTCTTCCCCGGGATGCCCAGCTGTGCGCGGGCCTTCGTCATCAGCGCCATGTCACCCTTCGTCCTTCCTTTGTTCGTCCAGCTCGGCCCGATCAGTTCAGTGAGGCCTTGAGAGAGTGCAGTTCGTCGTCGATGCCCTGGTAGAAGACCCGCAGCATCGGTTCGGTCTCCTCGCGGTCGAGGACCGTAGCCTCCTTGATCATCAGCGAGGACCCCTCGACCTCGGCCTGCAGCACCATGTGTCCACGGCGCAGAGCGTCAGCGCTCTTACCCTTGAGCAACAGGTACTGGTGGATCGAGGTGAACTTGCCGCCGACGTGCTGCGTGAGGATGTCGTACTGCTCGTTCTGCAGCTCGATCAGGTCGGGGTCGCGGACTTCGAGGGCGTGGTTGCGGTGCTCGAGCGAGGCCACCTGGTGGTAGATCCGCTGCGGTTCCTTCGTCGTGATGAAGGCCCACTCGCAGTTCGTGTCGATCTTGCGCCAGAAGGCATCGACCCGATCCAGGATGCCGATGCGGTCCTCGTCGAAGAGCAGGTACGACGCTGAGCCGACGACCAGGTAGACCTGACCCTCGCCGCCGTCGGAGAAGCGGATCCGTCCGTCATCCTCGATGCCGTCGATGCCGACAATCGAGTAGAAGTCGCTCGGGTCCGAGCTGCGGCGGGTGAAGACGTTGCGCGCCCGCGACGGGACGTAAGCCAGCAGGGCGGGGACATTCATCGCCCGCAGCTCCTTGGTCTTGGTCATGCCGCCGAAGTAGACGACCAATGCCAGGCCCCAGATGACGAAGAGCGTGATGAACACCGGACCCGAGCTCGCCACGAAGGTCTGCGTTACCGCCCACAGCAGCGCCAGCGCACCCCCGCCGAAGAAGAACAGCTGCTTGATCGGGGAGGGCTTGGCCGCCCAGCCGCCCTTGCTGAGCGTGATCTCGTGGTCGAGGAACGACCTGTTGAGGCTCGTCGGCACCTTGTACGACATCTTCGCCATGAATCTCTCCCTGCTGCCACCACTGATTAGTCTGCGTCTGTCCGAATTCCCTCATAGATGAGGGATACATGACTACTCTACATTAGATAGACCTATCGGATCGAGCGCGACTGACGAAAGAATGGCACCGCCCGGCGACTTGGACGTGTGATCCGAAGCCGTCGGGCGATGCCGTGGCGTGCTGATGTACGTGGACTCGCAGCCTATCGAAATGACATTCGAATGATCATTCAGGAGCGAGTCCGCGCTACCTCAACCGAAGGAGGGGACAAGCTTCTTCTTGCCGCCCTCGTTCTTCCACTGAAGCTCGGCGTCAAACTTCTTTCCCTTGCTCGAGGTGAAGCCCGTACCCTTGATCGTCTTGCCCGCGGCCAGCGCCGCGAGCTGGTCGTCAGTAAAAGCGACCCCGCACCAGCTCTTCGGCGGGGCATCCAGGGAGGCCTCGAAGTCGGGCACGATCTTCTTGCCCTCACCCTTCTTCTCCTCACGGAAGAAGACCTTGCACTGGAAGCGGTTGCCCTTCTTCGAGACGAAGTCGCTGGACTCGACGCCCTCGCCGGCCATGAGGCGGTCGATCTCCTCGGGCGTAAAGGTGTAGTGGCACCAGGAGGCCGGCGGCAGCGCGTTGCCGCTGGCGTCGCGCCGGCCGAAACCGAGCTTCTGGAACCCAACGAACTTCCGGCCCTTGAAAGTACCCTCGCCAAGCTCGCCGAAGACCTCGTAGGCCTTGCCCGTGGTGCTCGTCGCCGAAAACTCGATCGTCTCCCCGGCCAGCAGCCGGGCGACCTCGTCGTCGGTGAAGCGGTGGCCGCCCCACTCACGCGCGAACACAACATCCTTGCCTGTCGTGGACCAGGTGCCCTGCACCCGTTCCTTCCGGGTGACCGCCTCTTCCTTGAGCCCCAGTTCGGAGCGCATCGTCGCAGCGTTCTTCTGCATGGTCGCGATGTCCTCGCGCACCCAGTCGGCCACGACCGCCAGGCGCTCCTCTGCGCTGGGGCCCGTGCCTGCGGCAATCTCCTTCATGTCGGCATAGACCTTCTCGGTCAGCGCCAGTTCGCCGATCCGGGTGTCCGGCAGCAGTCGCCAGCTCATGTCCCCGGCTTCGGCGAGGGTGAGCTTGCGGCCCTTTTCCAGCAGCAGCGGATACTTGGTCTTCGTCGACGTCACCTCGGAATACGTCGAAGTCCGGGTGGCACCGGTGCCCACGTCGCGCTTCTCCAGCTGCTTCATCAGCCACTTCATGCTCGGGTGCTCCGGGCGCTTGTTCGCACCTTCGAAGACGAACGGCTCGGCATTGGTGCCCAGGCCCTTGGCAGACTCGTTCTCGTCGCCCTCGGCCGTGTCGTCGCCGGCATCCGGGTCGAATACCGCCTTCCAGCCCGCCGACAGCGGGACGTTGGCGATGCCCACGAAGTCCGGGTAGTCCTTGACGTGGCCCTTCTGCTGCTCGTAGACGTAGTCCTCGGCGATCATCGCCAGGTAGTTCTTGCCCAGCGTCTCGTAGATCAGGCGGCCAGCCTTGCCGAAGCGCTGTTCGACGTCGTCGAGAGAGACGGGCACCTTCGGGCCCGGCCGGTTCGCACCGTGCGCGCCCTGCGGCTTCACGTGCGTCGTCCGCGGCTGGCGGTGCGTCAGGAGCTTCACGTCCACGCCCACGACCCCGGCGATCTTGTCCACCAGCGGCGCGAGCCCGTTGAACTGCTCGGGGGTGATCGTCTTGTCCTCAGTGCGCGGGTAGCTGACGACCTGGGCCTCGTACATCTTCTGATAGGTCGAGAGCACCAGCTGGGCCTTGATCCCCTTGCCGACCAGAAGCGAGGACAGCGCGGCCAGGTCCAGCAGCTTCGGCGGCGCAGTCTGCTTCGTCGCCTTGCCGTCGAGCACGACGGGGGAGGGGCCGTACTGGTTCGGCACCTGGTCCTTCCGGTCGAACCGCAGCTCCTCCGGGTTCGTGTACATCACATCGTTCTCGTCGCGGAACCGGTTCTGGAAGAACGGCTTCTTGACGTAGTCGTTGTACGCCTTGAGCTGGTCGCCGACGAGCTTGACCATCGCCGACTTCAGCCGGCCCTGGCGCAGCACCGTGTCCTGCCCGGACTGGCGCGCCATGTTCGTGGCGATGCGCGTGAACTGCATCGAGAGCAGGTCGAACTGCGAGCGGTAGCGCGCCTTCTTGTACTCGTCGAAGTCCAGCAGCGAGGGGATCGCCCGGCGGCTGGCGAACGCCTTCTGCAGCGACGCCGGGGCCTCGTCGGTGAAGTACATGCGCGACCACTTGCCCGGCTTGAGCCCCAGCTCGAGGAAGGCGTTGACCGCGATCATGCCGCCCTCGCCCGTGGGGTCGACGTCGGTGGCGATCACGATCTCGTCGCACTTGCCCAGCGTGCGCTTCACGTCCTGGGCGACCGACCCCGCGTCCTTGATCACCTCCAGGCTCCAGTCGAGCTGCTGCGGGTCCCACGGCAGGTTGCCCAGGTCCCAGGTCCGGTACTTCTCAGCCACGTCCGGGTCCGCGACCATCCGGTGCGGATCGGCGAACTCGTACAGGTGCCCCCGGGCGTGGGCGATGACGAACTGCTCCCCGTTGTACGTACCGTTCATACCGCCGAGGGCTGCGGCGAAGTGCCGCGCCGCGCTCGGCTTCTCGGTGAGGATCCCGACAACCATCATGACTCCCTTTCGTCGATGACTCATAAACCAGTCGACTCATAAATCAGTCACAAGTCTATCGACTGAATGAGTCGAATGGCGAGTCTGGGCGAGTCAAATTGCGAGTCGATGATAAGCACCATGACCCGCGCCGGCATGCCGATCAGAGAGCCCCAGGATCATTCACGGCGACCCCGGATAGGGGTAACGTCTATTGAGTCGTCACCCGCTCACGCCCGACCCAGGAGCACGAATCCCATGGCCCTCGACCACGCATTTCTGCGCACACCACAGGACTTCAGCAGCATGCTCATCGACATGCAGGAGGGCAGTTGGCCGCCGGACGAGGCTGACGTCATCCGTATCGCCCAGGGGTGCTCGATGCTGATCGAGTGCCTCGATGCCTGGGAGAGTGCCACGCACGGCAAGAACGTCTTCGACGTCGCTCGCGGGGAGATCTGCACTGCCGAAGTGCGCCGGCTCCTTGCCCGGGAGGTCGCACTGAGCTACGAAGGTGACGTCGCAGTGCTGCTGGTGCCGCCGGGGGATGAGCGCGTGCGCGTAGAGATCCGCGCTGACGTCGACGAGTACCAGGGCCTGCTGCGCCGCCCGGAGATGGTCCTGGACTGGGAGCAGGACGGCAAACAGCACCAGCACTACATCTCGCTCAAGCCCAAGGGCCCGCACTGGTACATGCTGTCGCAGCTGCGCGACGACATGAAGGAAGGCCGGCTCGTCAACCAGCTCTGAACGCCGTGCGCCGTGGAACTGATCCGCGGTCACGATTCCTGGTCGTGCTCACCGGATCGGCCGCCCTTCCCGCTCGCCCTCGAGCTTCGCCTGCTTCTTCGTCGCCTCCCGCACCCGGTCCCGCACGAAGACCGCGTCCTTGTGCGTGATCGGAGCCTCGTGGACGTCGTGCGAGCCGCGCAGGAAGTTGCTCGTGCGGTCCGCGATCGAGTACGCGACGGCCTGCTCGATCGCCGCGCTGGTCTCCTTCACCTCGCCCAGCTGCTCGCGCAGGCCAGCCAGGCCCTGGGACTGCTCACGGCCCCGCCGCTCCAGGGCCTCCATGCGCGCCGCGATGCTGCCCAGCAGCGGATCGCGGGAGCGGAACAGCTGCGCCGCGCGCCGGGTGGCGGCATCGGTCGCCAGTCCGAGGTCGAGCTGAGACAGCAGGAAGGACGTGACCAGGCTTGCCTGGCTCAACCGCTCGGCGAACTCGCGGGCTGCCGTGTCGCCGACACCGAGCTCACGGACGGCCGCTGAGCGCAGCTGCTCGCGAAGCGCGCCGACGATGGCCTCGGGCAGGGCCCGGACGGCAGGCTGGCTCTTCACGCCGTCGAGCCGGAAGCCGGTCTGCGGCAACGACTCGTTGCCCTCGTCCCCTCCGCCGGAGCCGCCCCTGGCCGCCGCAGACTGCACGGCCTCCTGATGGTCGGTGTGCTGGAGCGGGACGGGCGGGAGGAGGGTGGCATCTTCAGGCCGCGACACCGGCAGGACTGCTTGGTGTGCTTCATCGTCTGCGTCGTCGTGCGCGTGCGGCGTCACCGCTGGGTCCACGGCGACGGCGTCGCTCTGGGCCGGGGGAGTGGCGCTGCCTGCTCCCGAGCCTCCCCGTTGGCCGGCACTGGAGTCCCGGTCGAGGTCTTCGGTGCTCTGCTGCGGGGCCTCAGCTTTCTCCGGCGTGTCCTGCTCCGGCTCAGGCTGCTGTGCCCGTTCCTGGGCCCGCTTCAAACCCTCGTTCCCACCGGTCCGATACGCGTCGAGGAAGGACGTGTCGACGTCCATCAGCTCGTCGGTGGACGGCATGATCTCGTTCAGCCCCTGGCTCACGTCAACTCCCCGTTCTCTTCGTCCAGCAGATAGTTGTCGCCCCTGGTCAGCCCCAGCAAGGAATCGAAGCCCATGGTCACAACCCGCTCGAGGTTGGCATTGTTCGTCGAAAGCGCCTTGAGCTCATCAACGACCTGGTTGATGCGCGCGGTGAGCAGATCAGGGATGTCGAAGTCGAGATTCTCGCGCCGGATCTTCTCGGCGATCGCCTCGGCGTAATACTCGTTGGCGGAGGGATAGCCGCGCCGCTGTGCCCAGTACTCAGCCCGCTGCTTTTCGTCCGAGGACAGGCGGGTAAAGACCCGCTCCCTGCGGTCGCTGCCGTTCTGGTCGGTGCTCGGTCCACCGGACCTACTCGCAGCATGCGCAGCGGGAGGCGCGGCCTTCGGCTCGTCGACGACGGTCATCTCTGGCCTCTCCTGTCATATTCGACTGATGTACGAGTCCATTCTAACGTCATTCGGATACCTGTCACGAATGATTAGGCAATGACTTGTGACGGACCTTTGCGGATAGGTCGAGTGGAGGGGTAGAGTCATCTGTGTCATCCGGTCAGCGCCTGATCGCGTGTCCCCCTAAAGTGGGCGGCCCCGGGTCCTCGGCCCCAAGGCCGGGGTCGCTGAACGTTGGTTCGCACCTCCTGTTCGTGTGAAAAAGAGAAGGCCCCGGCGCGCATGAAGCG